>JAJAZK010000063.1 GCA_026785765.1 Rhodoferax sp.
ATACCTGATTAGGCGTCAGTTCCTTTTGCCCTGTTCTGGCGCGGATGTCCGCAATACGAATTTATTTTTTTATCCTCGTATCGCTGGCCCGTAAGTTGGGAGCGGCTAACTTTGAACGGCCGCGAGCGTCAGTTTTGTTAGAATTGGGTCGCGGTGTTGTTCAATTTGGACATAAGGAATAGCTGTAGGTCCGCGATAAGGGGTCTCTTTGGCACGATTCCTGATGATCCACAGATCACCCACAAGATGTTCTGACAACTTAGTCAATAATTGTGAATAACCTGTGTACAAAATTATTGTTGCTGACTTGCAACGGCTCGAATTTACTCGCGTTAGACTTTGCTGGCGGGCCTTTTTGCCTACAATGAAGTTCCAACTATCGCAGTTGCCAATGATTGTTGGTTCAGGGCGCGTCATTTCCCGACGCGCCCTTTTTTCTGCGCGTCTTCTTTCCAATTCAAACACTTAACTGTCCTCGTTGATGGATCACATCAGAAACTTCTCGATCATTGCGCATATCGACCATGGCAAATCCACACTTGCAGACCGTTTGATTCAGCGTTGCGGTGGGCTCGAGGCGCGGGACATGCAAGCCCAGGTGCTGGACTCAATGGACATCGAGAAAGAGCGTGGGATAACCATCAAGGCGCAGACTGCCGCGCTGCATTACAAGGCGCGCGATGGCATCGTCTACAACCTTAATTTAATCGACACACCCGGGCATGTGGACTTTTCGTATGAGGTGAGCCGCTCTTTGTCTGCTTGTGAGGGCGCCTTGCTGGTGGTCGACGCGAGCCAAGGTGTGGAGGCACAGACCGTCGCCAACTGCTACACGGCGTTGGACCTCGGTGTCGAGGTTGTTCCAGTGCTCAACAAGATGGACCTGCCCAACGCCGATCCTGACAATGCGCGCAGCGAGATCGAGGACGTGATCGGCATCGATGCGACCGACGCGATTGCGTGCTCTGCAAAGACTGGCATGGGAGTGGAGGAGATCCTCGAGGCAGTGGTGGCCAGGGTCCCGCCGCCCAGGGGTAATCCGCTGGGCCCGATGCGCGCGATGATCGTCGACAGCTGGTTTGATACCTATGTAGGCGTGGTGATGTTGGTGCGGGTTGTGGATGGCCGACTGGCCAGGGGTGAACGCATCAAGATGATGGCCAGCGAAGCCAGCTACAACGCTGACTCGCTGGGCGTCTTTACTCCAGCCAATGAGCCCAGGCAGTCGCTGGAAGCAGGGGAAGTGGGCTATGTCATTGCCGGCATCCGCGAGCTGCAAGCGGCCAAAGTGGGCGACACCATCACCCTGATCCGGCCTGGTACAGGCGGCGCGGCCGCCACTGCCACCCATCCTTTGCCGGGTTTCAAGGAGATCCAGCCCCAGGTTTTTGCCGGCTTGTACCCAACCGAAGCGAATCAGTACGAGGGCTTGCGCGACAGCCTGGAGAAGCTCAAGCTCAACGACTCGTCGTTGCGCTACGAACCAGAGGTATCGCAGGCGCTGGGTTTTGGCTTTCGCTGCGGATTCCTCGGGCTGCTGCACATGGAGATCGTGCAGGAGAGGCTGGAGCGGGAGTTTGATCAGGACCTCATCACCACCGCCCCCAGCGTGGTGTACCAGATCGTCAAAGCGGATGGCGGGATCGTCATGGTCGAGAACCCATCCAAGCTTCCCGACCAGAGCCGTACCGAGGAGATCCGCGAACCGATCGTCACCGTACGGCTGTACATGCCGCAGGAATACGTGGGTGGCGTGATGACACTGGCCAACCAGAAGCGAGGGGTACAACTCAATATGGCCTACCACGGGCGCCAGGTGCAGTTGACCTATGACATGCCGTTGGCCGAGATCGTACTGGACTTCTTTGACAAGCTCAAATCGGTCAGCCGAGGTTATGCGTCGATGGATTATGAGTTCAAGGAGTACCGCGCCGCAGACGTCGTCAAGGTTGATATTCTGCTCAACGGCGAGAAGGTGGATGCCCTGTCGATCATCGTGCATCGCTCCCAGTCGCAGTACCGTGCGCGGGCGGTTGTGTCCAAGATGCGCGAGATCATTTCGCGCCAGATGTACGATGTCGCCATCCAGGCGGCAATCGGGGCCAACATCATTGCGCGTGAGACAATCAAAGCGCTGCGCAAGAACGTTCTGGCCAAGTGTTATGGCGGGGATATATCGCGCAAACGCAAACTTCTCGAAAAACAAAAAGCAGGCAAAAAGCGGATGAAACAGATTGGCTCGGTTGAGGTTCCACAAGAGGCTTTTCTGGCGATATTGCAGGTGGACGATTGATGCAGGCGCTGACCTCCCTTGTGCTGTTGGCGTTCGCCGCTTACGCTGGTGGCTGGTATTTCGGCAAAATCGAGGGGAACTTTGCGTTGCTGCTATTCAGCGCGACGATGGTGACCGGCCTTTACTGGTTGGCGGAACGCTTCGTGTTCCTGCCGCAGCGTCGGCGTGCGGTCCTCGAACTCGATGCGACTACGGCGCGCCGACGCGCTGAGCTGGAAAAATTAGGCGTAAAGCAGGTCGACGACGATGTGTCGCAGGCCCGCAGCCAATTGCTGGCCCAGCCCTGGTGGCTGGATTGGACAGCCGGGCTGTTTCCGGTGATCCTGGCGGTGTTTTTCTTGCGCTCTTTTCTGTACGAGCCATTCAAGATACCGTCCGGGTCGATGATTCCGACCCTGCTGGTGGGTGATCTGATCCTGGTCAACAAGTACCACTACGGCTTGCGTCTGCCGGTGATCAATAAAAAGATAACCGACGGCGCTGCGCCGCAGCGCGGCGACGTCATGGTTTTTCGCTATCCACCCAGGCCCAGCCTTGACTACATCAAGCGCGTCGTCGGTTTGCCTGGAGACGAGGTGTCCTATCTGAACAAGCGCTTGCGCATCAATGGGAAAGATGTTGACACCACAGTGATGGCACAGTTTTTCGACGAGGACCGCATGCGGTACACAAACCAGTTCGAGGAGAAACTCGGAGAC
The DNA here is from genome assembly GCA_026785765.1 of Rhodoferax sp. GTDB lineage: Bacteria > Pseudomonadota > Gammaproteobacteria > Burkholderiales > Burkholderiaceae_C > CAISIP01. The sequence continues at coordinate 2,992 of JAJAZK010000063.1, forward strand.
AGGGCGCACCGCCTTCTCAACCACGACGACCGGCCTGCATACGTCGAGGGCGCAGAGCAGTTTCCAAATCGCGAGAATTGCCGCTACAGTGTTGAAGGGGTCGTGTGCAAGGTTCCGGCCGGGCATTTTTTCATGATGGGCGACAACCGTGACAATTCTCTGGATTCGCGTTTCTGGGGTTTTGTCCCGGAGAAAAACATTGTCGGCCGTGCAGTGTTTGTGTGGATGAACTTTGGTGACCTGAAAAGAATCGGTCCATTCAATTGACGTTGAACTGCGCAAAGAGAGGTAACAGATGCGAGTGCAGACCAGATCCAGGCAACGTGGTATCTCCTTTATTGGACTGTTGATTGTCGGGGGGCTGCTGGCGGTTGTCGGTGTGATTGCCGCCGAAGCCTTTCCCACGGTGGTTGAGTTTCAGGCTGTGACAAAGGCGGTCAACAAGGCTAGCGCCGGAAGCTCCGTGCCGGAAGTTCGCACCATCTTTGACAAGGCGGCGGATATCGACAACATCAAGTCGATCAAGGGCAAAGACCTAGAGATCACCAAGGAGGGAGACAAGGTGGTTGTGTCTTTTGCGTACCAACGGCAAATCCATCTGGCCGGCCCGGCTTACCTTACGCTCAAGTACGTTGGACGATCCAAGTAGCGTGGAGCGCGGACTGGCTCGACTGCAGCAACGCCTGCAATATGAGTTCTCTGACGGCGAACTTCTGGTTCGCGCTCTGACCCACCGGAGTTTCGCCGCCGACCACAATGAACGACTGGAGTTTCTCGGGGATGCGGTGCTCAATCTCGCGGTCGCCGATTTGCTCTACGCGCGCCTGCACCTGTTGCCCGAGGGCGACCTGTCGCGGGTGCGGGCCAATCTGGTCAAGCAGGACACCTTGCACGAGTTGGCGGTCGAACTGGATCTTCCAGAGGTGATCCGTCTGGGCGAGGGTGAAATGCGTTCTGGCGGCAAGAAGCGCCCGTCGATCCTGGCGGATGTTCTCGAAGCCCTTATTGGTGCTGTTTATCTCGACGGCGGATTTGGTAGCGCGCAGGCGCTCGTGCAGCGTCTATTCAAGGCGGTGGAAATCAGTCCAGACATGGCGGCCATCGGGAAAGACGCAAAAACCGAACTCCAGGAGTGGCTGCAGGGCCGAAAGATGAAATTGCCATCGTACCGCGTGGTGGGAACC
>JAJAZK010000064.1 GCA_026785765.1 Rhodoferax sp.
CCCAAGGCGCTCGCACCGCAGCACACTGTGCGCAGGTATTCGAAGAACGCCGCCGGGCCGCTCCCAAGGCGCTCGCCGCGGCACGCAGTGCGTAGGCAATCCAAACCACCCAGGCGATGCGTCAGAATCGCGTATTTGTGCATCCGGCTCAGTCCTGCTACAGGACTTGAAGGAAATCCAATGGCCAGTTCATCCAAATCCAGTCACCCTGCCGTCGAAGCGATCCGCAAATCCGGCGCGCCCAAGGTCAAGGTCGCGGTCAGCGATATCGATGGCGTGTTGCGCGGCAAATACTTGCACCGCGACAAATTCCTCGGGGCGGCCGAGCCCTACCCGGCCGGCGGTTTCGGGTTTTGCGACGTGGTGCTGGGTTGGGACATGATGGATGTCACTTACGACAACACCACCGCCACCGGCTGGCAACACGGCTTCCCCGACGCGTTGGCCCGGCTCGACCTGAACACGGCGCGCCACGTGCCCTGGGACGACAAGGTTCCATTCTTCCTGGGCGAATTTGTCAATTCCGATGGCACCCCCCATGCGCAGTGCCCGCGCCAGACGCTCAAGAGGGTGTTGAAGCGAGCCGAGAAGATGGGCTTTGCGGTCATGACGGGGATGGAGTTCGAGTGGTTCAATTTTCTCGAAACGCCCGACAGCTGGGCCGCCAAGAAGGGCGTGGCACCGCAGACGCTCACGCCCGGCATGTTTGGTTATTCGCTGTTGCGCATGAACCAGCACCGCGACTTCTTCAATGCGCTGATGGACGAGATGCTCGCCTTCCGGGTGCCGATCGAGGGCCTGCACACCGAAACCGGCCCGGGCGTGTACGAGGCAGCAATTGGTTTTTCCGAAGCGCTGGAGCAGGCCGATCGCGCGCTGCTGTTCAAGACCGGTGCCAAAGAGATCGGCGCGCGGTTTGGCATCATGCCCAGCTTCATGGCCAAGCCGCACCAGACCATGCCTGGCTGCAGCGGCCACATCCACCAGAGCCTGTCGGACGGCAAGACGAATCTGTTTTATGACGCGAAAAGCCCGCGCAAGATGAGCAAACTGTTCGAGAGTTACCTCGCCGGGCAGGTGGCCTGCATGATGGAGTTCGCGCCGATGATCTGGCCGACCATCAACAGTTACAAGCGCCTGGTGGATGGCTTCTGGGCGCCGGTCAAGCCGACCTGGGGCATTGACAACCGCACCGCAAGTTTCCGCGTCATTGCCGGTAGCGCCAAGGCCACGCGACTCGAGACACGTTGCCCTGGCGCCGATGTCAATCCGTATCTGGCCATGGCAGCGGTGATCGCCGCCGGGCTCGATGGGGTGGAGAAAGGCCTGAAGCTGACCGCACCGCCCATCACTGGAACCAACGTGGGCGCGGAGAACATCGCGCGCGCGCCGCGTACGCTGGTGGAAACCAATCGCATTTTCACGCAGTCCACCATCGCGCGGGACTGGCTTGGCGACGGTTTTGTTGACCATTTTTCCGCGACCCGTGATTGGGAGTGGCGCCAGTGGCTGGATGCCGTGACCGACTGGGAAATGAAACGTTATTTTGAAATCATCTGAACATCGAGAGACTCCATGCGCATTTCCGGTTTTTCCTTTCCCACCCCCATCCAGTTCGGCGCTGGCGCGCGAAAACTGGTCGGCGCCCACCTGCTGGCGCAAGGCTGCAAACGGCCGTTGATCGTTACCGACAAGGCGCTTGGCGCGTTACCGGTTCTGGCCGAGTTCAAGACCCATCTGGCCGGCCTGGACGTGGCCGTCTTCTCGGGTGTTTTCGGCAACCCCACCTGCAGCCAGGTGATGGATGGTGCCGCCGCCTACAAGGCGCATCGCGCCGATTGTGTGATCGGCTTTGGCGGCGGCGCGGCGCTCGACGTGGCCAAGATAGTTGGAGTCGCAGCCACCCACGAGGGCGACATCCTGGAGTACGTTTGGGACCATCCAAATGTGCGGCCAATCACCCACACGCTGCCCTATTTCGTGGCGTTGCCCACCACGTCGGGCACCGGCTCCGAAGTCGGCCGCTCCAGCGTGGTGAGCGAGAACGACACCCACCTTAAACGGGTGGTATTTAGCCCGAAGATCCTCGCGAGGACCGTGTTCGCCGATGCCGAACTTACTTTTGGTCTCCCGGCCCATGTGACGGCAGCCACCGGCATGGATGCACTTACCCACAACATCGAGAGTTATCTCTCACCGGCCTACCATCCGCTGTGTGATGGCATCGCATTGGAAGGTACGCGCATCGCCGCTGCGGCGTTGTTGACTGCGGTGCGTGAGCCAACCAACCTGCAGGCACGCTCCGACATGATGATGGCGTCCATGATGGGGGCCATCGCTTTCCAGAAAGATCTGGGTGCCGTGCACTCTTGTGCCCATGCGCTGAGCGCGGTGTGTGACCTGCACCATGGCTTGGCCAACGCGCTGATGATCGACACCGTGATGGCGTGGAACTACGAATCGGCGCCGAAGAAGTTCGATGAACTGGCGCATGTGTGCAGCGTCGCGGGTGGTGGCAAGGCTTTTGTGGCGTGGCTGCGTGAGCTCAAGACCAGTGTGGGCATCACCGGCGGCTTGTCATTGCACGGCGTCAAGGCCGAGCAGCTTCCGCGGCTGGTGCAGATTGCCACTGCCGACATCTGCCACCAGACCAACCCGAGGCCCTGCACCGCGGCGGATTTCGAGTCCCTGTTCAAGGCTGCGATGTAAGCGTCGCACGAACAAAATGAAAGACCGTTTGAAGATTGGTGTGAGCGCCTGTTTCCTGTACCCGGATGCGAGCCGCGCAGCGTTTGCCAGCAAGACCTTGCAGTACGTCGAGCAGTCGGTGCCGCACTGGATCATGTCTGGTGGCGCCTTGCCGGTGATGATTCCCTCGCCCGTGGGCGAGACTGCGCGCGGTGATGTGGACTTTGACGATTACGCGCAGTGGCTTGATGGCATCGTGCTGCACGGCGGCTCGGACGTGTGGCCCGGCAGCTACGGCGAGACGCCATTGCAGGAGCGCTGGAGCGGCGACCGCAACCGCGACGAATACGAAATTGCCCTGGTACGCTCGTTTGCCGCCGCTGGCAAACCGGTGTTTGGCATTTGCCGCGGCCTGCAACTGATCAACGTGGCGTTTGGCGGCACCTTGTACCAGGACATTGGCACCCAGCGCCCGGAAGCCCTGGTGCACCGTGACGCGGTGGCGTATGACCTGAATTTCCACGACGTCGCCATCGAACCCGGCAGCCGCCTGGACCGCCTGCTTGCGTCGCAACCCAGCCGCAAGATCAACAGCGTGCATCACCAGGGTGTGAAGGATCTGGCGGCCAACTTCGCTGTCGAAGCGCGCTGTCCTGTGGACGGCATGGTGGAGGCGATCCGCCATACCGGCAAGTCCTGGGTGGCAGCGGTGCAATGGCACCCCGAGTTCCACAAGCCCGAACTCGGTACGCTGGACGACGCACCGATTCTGCAAAACTTCCTGGCTGCGGCGCGCGCTGCGAGAACCCACCACAACACTGCCGTATGAACCAACTCGCTATCCACAACCCCGCCACTGGCGCCCTGATCACCCAGGTCGCAGCCGACGATCCGGTATCGGTCGCCACCAAGGCGGCAGCGGCGCGCGCCGCCCAACCCGTCTGGGCCCGCGTACCGATAGCCGATCGAGCGGCCTGCATCCAGCGCTTTCGCGCCAAGGTGGTCGAGGATTTGGAGGCGCTTGCCGCCATCATGACGACCGAGACTGGCAAGCCGATCCAGATGTCGCGCAACGAACTCAACGGCTTTCTGGGGCGCGTTGACTTTTTTCTGCAGCAGGCGGTAGCTTCGACTGCCACCGAGACCGTGTTCGCAGAGGGCGGGATGACCGAGCAGATCGAGCATGTTCCGCTGGGTGTGGTGGCCAATATCTCGGCCTGGAACTACCCCTGGTTTGTGGGCGGCAATGTGTTTGTGCCGGCGCTGCTCACCGGCAACGCAGTGCTTTACAAACCCTCCGAATACGCGACCATGACCGGCCAGGCTATCGCCCGCTTGTTGCACGCTGCGGGCGTCCCGCAGGACGTGTTCATCCTGATCGTTGGCGCTGGCGACGTCGGTGCGGCTTTGCAGGCGCAACACATCGACGGTCTGTTCTTCACCGGCTCCCATGCAACCGGCGCGCGCATCGCGCAGGCGCTGGGGCCGCGCATGGTGAAGTTGCAGCTCGAATTGGGAGGCAAGGACCCAACTTACGTGTGCGACGATGCAGACCCAAAGCTGGCGGCCGAGTCACTGGCCGATGGTGCCATGTACAACACCGGCCAAAGCTGCTGCTCGGTTGAACGCATCTATGTGCATGAAAAGATTCACGATGCCTTTGTCGCGTCCTTTGTGCAAACGGTGCGTGGCTTCAAGGTGGGCGACCCCGCTGCGAAGGACACTTACATCGGGGCCATTACCCGCGCGCCGCAGCTCGACGTGCTCGAAGCCCAGGTGGCCGATGCCAAAACCAAGGGCGCGACATTGCTGTGCGGTGGCACGCGTCTGCCGGGTCCGGGCAACTGGTTTGCGCCCACGGTTTTCAACAATGTGAACCACGGCATGGACCTGATGCGCGAAGAGAGTTTCGGGCCCATCATCGGCATCCAGAAGGTGTCGAGTGATGAAGAAACGGTACGGCTGATGAACGACACCCGTTACGGCTTGACGGCGGGTGTCTACACCCCCGATGAGGCGCGCGCCCGCGCAATCCTGTCGCAGATACGCTCCGGCAGCGTGTACTGGAATTGCTGCGACCGCGTCAGCCCGCGCCTGCCCTGGAGCGGGTACGGCGATTCGGGCGTCGGGGTGACCTTGTCCACCTATGGCATCCAGACCTTCACGCGGCCCAAGGCATGGCATCTGCGCAAGGCATGAGCTCTGTACGGCCGCCAGAAAGGGCTCGCAGCGCGGAGATCGCTCATGGCAAACCGCGTATTGTGTTCTTTGATCTCGACCACACCCTGCTGCATGGCGACAGCGACGTGTTGTGGTGCGCTTTCCTGATCGACAAGGGTGTCCTCGAACGCGCTGAGTTCGAGCGGCGCAATGCCGATATCGAGGCGCGCTATAACGCGGGACGTGTGGAGGCGGCTGAGTTTGCCAATTTTTATCTCTCCACGCTGGCCGGACGGACGCCCGCGCACTGGGCGGCGCTGCGCCTGGAGTTCCTGCGCACGCAGATTCTGCCCAATGTCCCGCAGGCGGCCAGAGATCTGGTGCGCCGACGCCAGGAGGCCGGTGACACGGTGGTGATGACAACCGCCACTAGCCGCTTCCTCGCAGAACTGACGGCGCAGAACCTGGGTTTTGAACACCTCATCGCAACTGAGCCAGAGCTGTTGGACGGGGTGTTCACCGGCTTCGCAACCGGGGTATTGAACATGCGTGCCGGGAAGGTCACCCGGTTGCACGACTGGCTCGCGGCGCGTGGCGAGCAGCTAGCCGAGTTTGACAGCACCGCCTACAGCGACTCCCTCAACGACCTGCCTCTGCTGGAAGCGGTGAATCACCCGGTGACTGTGAATGCTGATGCGAAGCTGGCTGCGATTGCCGCCGGGCGCGGCTGGGACTGTTTGCTCCTGTAGCTGGGCGCGCCGCTGGCACCCAACCAGGTGCTTGCCTCAAGTTGGGGGAGGAGTGCCAACTTTCCGCAGCGCCCTCTGGGGAAGGTGGTTCAACACTTGACCAAGCTCTTGCAGCAACGGTTCGAGGTCTTGTATCCGGTTCTTCCGTGCAACGGATACAGCCACCGCCAACGGCAGCTTTGCAAGGTTTTGCTGGAATTCAAGATTTCGACCCGCAGTAATGAAGGCGTCAAACTTTTCGGCTGCGAGTGCCAGGAGCTTCCCGTTCTGGACACTTGACCATCCTTGATCTCGCATTGTCGAAACATCGTGTCCCGCGATCAGCGGCGCAAGATCATGCGGGAGGGATTCGTCAAGCAGGATGCGCACTTGCCACCAGTGAAGCGCGGGCCTGTTCCAGAACGGCAACTGCCTGGATTCGGGTGACCGACGGAAACTGTTTCAAGAAGATGTCCAGCGAGTCACCCTCTTCAAGGTAGTCAAAAAGGTTCTGGACCGGGACCCTCGTCCCTGCAAACACGGGGGCTCCGCTCTGGATGTCCGGGTCAATAACGATGAGGGATTTGGTCATGGGGTCTTATATGGATGCCTCCCGGCTAGCAAGCACAATTTGCGCAGTTGAGTGAAGAAGTCGGCTGCTCACTTATATCCGGCCTTGTTTGCGTGGTTCGCCTGGGTTTCCC
>JAJAZK010000065.1 GCA_026785765.1 Rhodoferax sp.
GTGGCTACGCGCACGGGAGCGTCGATCGCCACGCCCTTGGCGTTGGTGAAGCAGGAAACAACGGGGGCACTAACTTTCATGATGTCAACTCTTCTCCCCGCATCACGAAAGTTACTTCAGGTTGATCGTCGGTCCGCGCCCCACCACCAACGCCAGCTCCCCCGACACCAGGCGCACCATGCAACCGGGCGCATAAATGCCAAACTCCTTGACCAGTGTTGCCGTGATCGGGTTGCTGCAGTCCTGCATGAACATCTGGCGTCCGGCCTGGTCTGCAGCCAGTGCATCACGCGATGAGCGCCGAGCTGGTTTGGAGGTGTAGATGTCCGCCCGGGCTGCACGCACTGCTGGCTTCCTGATGGATTTCCTCGCACCGTAACCCTCGTGCCGACTCATGGTTTGCGCTGTCGACTGATACCCGCCACATGCGGCTTGCCGAACTGGCTCTCGCCGACCAAACGCACCACGCCGACCACGCCCACCACGCCCCGACCCCGCTCCGGCACGCGGGCCGCCGCTGGGGAATGACTGTGGTGCGCAGGAGTCGGGACGGGGGTGGATGCTACGGCGCACTCGAATACTGCAAACCAGTCAGCGCCGGACCATCCTGAAGATCAGCGCGCCGACTGGCAAACCAGACGGGTGGCGAAGGCAGCGCCGGGGGAAGGCTGTGTCAGTGCGCAACGCAGCGACTGGTTTGCGATGGTGCGGCGCAAATTCTTGGGCCATCAGGTTACTTGGGCAATCAGGGCGGTGACTGGCGCAATGCGTGTTCTGCGGGGCCGATTTTTGGTGGGATACTTGGGCTCAGGAGGATGGAATTCTTATCCGTATTTAGCCTGTAATGATGAATTTTATCCTCCGCCTGTTCACTGCTGGCCACTTCGTCATCAGCCTGCTGTTTCTTGCGGGTGCCATCGCGCTGATCGGGCTGGCAGCCTTGCAAATGTGGCAGAGCATACAGCTCTTCGACGAGGTGCCGATCATGCAGCGGCTGAACGCGGTGCTGGAGAGCATCGCGATACTCGCGGTGGCGGTCGCGGCACTGGAGCTGGGCCAGACCATCCTCGAGGAGGAAGTGCAGCGCGGCACGCAGATGAGCACACCGACACGCGTACGCCGCTTCCTGTCGCGCTTCATGGTCGTCCTGATTGTCGCGCTGTCGATCGAGACCGTAGTGCTGACCTTCCGCTTCGCAAAGGAAAGTCCACAGTACCTGCCCTATGCAGCGAGCATCGGCTTCGCCGCTGCCACGATGCTCGCGGCCTGGGGCCTTTTCATCTGGCTCAATCGCAGCGCCGAGCACCTGGAGCCCGAAGGCATGCAGGCGGCGAAACGCGAGGACCGCGAGCTCGAGAAAATTGCCAAAGGAGAAGGAGCAGACAAGCCATGAGCGTTACGCGACTGGCCAGCGGGGCATTCTTTCCAGGGCGAGGGACTGGCCTGGCTGGTGCGGCTGTCCCGACCGCGCATCCACCCACCCTGCCGCCCCCTGATGCACGCTCACCGAACCGGGTTCAACTCCGGCTCTCACGACTCGCTGGGCGACACGCTGACACCTTTCGGGAAGACCTGCGCCGTTGTGGCAGGCCCAGACCAACATTACGACCACTGAGCCCGCGGCGCCAAAGCTCGACGCGCAACCGAAGCCGACGCAACCTGGTCTAAGCCTTGCTGCGGGCTCAGGCGGCGAGCGCGGCCAGCAGGCGTTGCGCTGGTTGCGGCTTGCCAAACTGGTTCTCACCGACCACACCCACCACGCCCCGACCCCGCTCCGCGGTGGCTACGCGCACGGGAGCGTCGATTGCCACTCCCTTGGCGTTGGTGAGGCAGGAAACAACGGGGGCATTGATCGTAGGTCCGCGCCCCACGACGAGCGCCAGCTCCCCCGACACCAGGCGCACCATGCAACCGGGCGGATAAATGCCAAACTCCTTGACCAGCGCTGCCGTGATCGGATTGCTGGAGTCCTGCATGAACATCTGGCGCCCGGCCTGGTCTGCAGCCAGTGCATCACGCGATGAGCGCCCAGCCAGTTTGGAGGTGTAGATGTCCGCGCGGCGCACCAGCGACGCCAGCTCACCGACATCGTTGCGCCCGGCCGGGTAACCGCTGCCATCTTCGCGCTCGTGGTGGTATTCCACCGCATGCAGCCAATCCCTACTCGTCACACCCGCCTGCTCCAGAATCCGCACGCCGCGCGTCGGATGGTCGCGGCACAGCGCCTTTTGTTCCTCGCTCAGGATCTGGGTTTGCCGCGCCAGCAGGCCCTGCAGTTCCAGCATCGCAACATTCGATGTCAATGCCACATTGAATGCCAGCTCGCACTGTGGTGGCGCCCAGCCCAGCCGATGTGCCACCAGGTGGCTGGTGATCGCGGTCTGCATCGATCGCTGCGCGCCATAGTCCATGTCGGCGTTGCCCGACTGGCGCAACACCTGAAAAATTGCCAGATCCGGATCGCGCGCGATCAGTTCCTGCACCGGGCCTGACGCCTCCTCCAGTGCGCTGGAAAACCCCTCCTGACCGGGAGCAAGCAAAACATCGGCGACGCGCGTCATGCATTGGGCCCATAGCGCCGGCAGTTGTTCGCGCGGCGCCTGCTGTATGGTGTCGCGCGCCGTGCGCAGCTCGGCCATATCCACCAAGGCACCCCGGGCAAACAGTGCATCGAGCTGCTCCTGCGATCCGATGCGCTGGCCACGCCCCAGCAACAGGGTGGTGTCGGCATGGCGCACGTTGAACGGGAGCGGCGCACCGAGCTGCACGCGGTGCCTGACTGTCGCGAGTTCTGCAAATTGCATGGTCACGAAACCTGGTTTGGCCCGAACACCGGGCTGGCGATTCATTATCAGACAAGACGGGCACCCAAGAAGTACCAAACACTGCAAACCGCCCCGCCGCGGCACTGTGCATGGCGATGTAGACAGACTGGCCGCTGCACAAGCCATTGCGTCATCGATGGATAAACAAGCGCTGGTATCGCCAGTAAACAGCATGCCAGTTCACCGTACGTCGCCCGTCTCCAATTCATGGGCCCCGCGTCTGCAGATCGGAAAAACCTTTGTCAATAGATCCTGTTCCGGACCCTGCGTCGTAAGGCGGCGGAAAGCGCTGAGCGCGGGTGGTCTGGTGGTCTTCGACGAATCCAGCCAAGGAATCGATTTGATCGCCGGGACGGACAGCGTATTGATGCTGGGCTCGGCAACGCTTCACCCGCACGACCTGGTGACCGGCCCGTAACGGTTCACACCACAGCCGAGTCACTGCGGCGCGGCCAGGACGGCACCCGCACCCGGGCGCAACTGCTGCGCGAGCAGGGACGGCTTTCGCGGCGGGTGCACAGCCGGCGCCTGACGCAAGATCGATTCAGCACGCGTGCACGCAAACCAACGATCGTCGGCTCAGGGCGCCACGGCGCGGCGCCGCGCTCAGGCCGGGGTCAAGCCGAGTCGCGAAAGTGTCTCGCCAGTGGGTCGCCCATCTGCTGACCAGCCGCGCAACTGGTAATACTCGGGCAACATCTGCGGCAGCCTGGCCACCAGGCCTTTGGCGGTGCCGCTGGGCGCGGGCTCCTCCAGCAGGCGCCTGGGCAAGGTGTCGTCCTTGGCCGTCAGGCCAGCGGCGAGGTTGAACTGCCGCTCCAGGTTCCAGATGCGCTCACCGGTTTCGCGCATGCGCGCCGCCGTCCAGCCACCGCCAACGGCCGCATCGATCTGGCTGGCATAGTGTTCTTCGGTGAAGCCGGAATGGCTGGTGAACGAACACAGGCCGGTGGAATCGATGGCCGCGATGAAGTCCTGCGACTCCTTCACCACCAAGGCCTTGCCTGCAATCTCGGTCGAGCCGAAGTCGTGTCCGTAGGGGTTCGCCCGCAGGTGGCAAGCCCCGCGGTTGCTGGTGGCATAGGCCAAGCCCATGCCCTGCATGCCGCGGCCGTCGTAAGCGGCGAACTCCTGGCCTTTGACCGCCATCGACAACTCGGGGCGGCCGTACTTCTGGCACAGCAGCCGGGAGCCCAGCGCGATATCACGGCCAAAGCCCTCCGCCTTGCCCGCCATCTCGGCCAGCTGGCACATGGCGCGCGCGTCACCAAACCGGAGCTCGATGCCACCCGTCTCCTTGGTGGTGATGACGCCCAGTTCGAACATCTCCATCGCCGCCGCAATCGAGCCGCCCAGCGAGATCGGGTCCATGCCGTATTCGTTGCACAGGAAACCGGCAAAGGTGGCGGCGTCCATGTCATCGACACCACAGGCGGCTCCCAGCGCATACGCCGTTTCATACTCCAACCCACCGGAGGCGCCGTGGTACTGCGGCCGGTCCTTGACGGAAAAGTGCGTTGGATCGATATGGCAGATACGACCACAACCGATCGTGCAGCCGAAACAGGCGCCGTTGCGGATCAGGTTGGTATGCCCATTCGCATTCGGCTTTTGCATCGCGGTCGCGTTCATCTTGTCGGCGCCCTCGAACTGCACCTCGCGGCTGTTACGGGTGGGCAAGGCGCCGAAGGTGCCGGTCACATCCATCATCGGAATGGTGCCAAAGCGTGTCAATGCCCGGCGTCCCTCGTTTTCCGCCAGCGCCTTGCTTGCGGCGCGCACCGCCTGCATGAACTCCTTCGGACGGGATGGCGTTACGCCCACGGTGCCTCGCACAGCAATCGCCTTGAGTTGTTTCGACCCCATCACGGTACCCACGCCAGAACGCCCGGCCGCACGGTGCAAGTCGTTCACGATACAGGCGTAGCGGCAACCGCTCTCGCCGGCCGGCCCGATCGACGCAACCCGGATCAAGGGGTCCTTGTGCGCGGCCTTGATGGCCGGCTCGGTCTGCCAGACCGACTTGCCCCACAGATGCGCCGCGTCCAGCAGCCGGGCCACGCCGTCCTCTATATACAGATACACCGGCTTGGGCGAGCGGCCCTCCAGGATCACCATGTCCCAGCCGGCCTGCTTGAGTTCGCCACCAAACTGCCCGCCCGAATTGGAACAGGCAATGGCGCCCGTCAAGGCGCCCTTGGTCACAGCCGACCAGCGGCCGCCGGTGGCAGCCATGGTGCCGGTCAGCGGCCCGGTGGCGATGATCAGTTTGTTGTCGCTCGACAACGGGTCCACAGCCGGGTCGATCTCCGCCATCAGGTACTTGGTGGCCAGACCACGCTGCCCCAGATAGGCCTGCGCCCACTCCATGTTCAGCGGCTCGGACACGCAGCTGCCCAAGCTCAGGTTCACTCTCAACAATTTGCCGTGCCATCCCATGGTGTATATCCCTGTAGCGTGTCAATCGGGCAGCGTGTGGGCGGTCGCCAGCACACGCTCCCAGTCTAATTCAAGGGGTCGTTCTGCCGGAAGCCGGGGCGGCACCGCAAAAGTCTGCAGCGCTGACTTGAGAAAACCATCCTCACATTCCGACCGCGTGCACCAGCAGCGCTGGCGGGGCCGCCAGATCTCCGAGCCGATCCACGAGCCGCATTTCCGGTTGGCCCACACTGGCTGCAAGCACCACTTGCACCGCCGATACCGCAAGTGCCAGCGCCTCGACGGCGGTCCTGCCACGCAGTATCTGACCCAGCAACAGCGCGGCCACCAGGTCTCCACTACCGCGCGGCACTTTTAGTATCCGGGTGGTGATACAGATCCAGGCTGCTGTCGCCGTAACGACCAGGGTGGCGATTTCCCCCGCCTCGAGTTGGTCGTGCTCCAGTGAGGTCACCACCACCGTCTTCGGCCCCAGAGCCAGCAAGTACCGTGCAGCAGCCAGAGCCTGCGCCAGCGTGCGGACCGACTGGCCCGAAAGCCGCTCGAGTTCAAAATGGTTGGGCGTCACAATGTCTGCCAGCCGCAGCAGGCGCTCGCGGATCGCATCCTCCACGCCTTCGCGCACGTACACCTTGCCGTTGTCGCCAATCACCGGGTCGCACAGGTAGAGAGCGCCCGGATTGAGCCGACGCAGGCGCAAAACCGCGTCGGCTGCCACTTCGGCGGTCTGCGCCAGGCCGAGGTAACCGGTCAGCGCGGCGCGCGCGTCGGCCAGGGCACCCACCTGCTCAAGTCCATCGACCAGCGCTGCCACCTCAGTGGCCGGAGTGACGCGTCCCTGTGGTGGTCCATGGCCGGGATGGTGCGCCAGCAGCACCGTGGGGATGGCCAGCACCTCGAAGCCCAGTGCGTGCAGGGCCGGCACGATGGCGGCATTGCCGACATGGCCATACACCACCTGGCTGGAGATGGACAGGATGGTGGGCAGCGGCATCGGGCTATTGTGACGCGCGGGGTCCGCCATCTCGAGGACGGGCGTTCATCGCGACCAGCCGGCAACTGGCGCAATGGCATGTCGCCGTGCCGACGGCGACGAGTTGAACGCGATCCGGGCGTTGGCGCGTCAGGCGCGCCGACGAACAAGCAAGCCGAGCAGCAGCAACCCACTGAACAACATTGCCCACGCCTCAGGCTCCGGAACGGCTGACGCAATGCGGAAGACCGATCCATTGAAACCAATGGCATACAGATTGCCAACGCCATCTTCGCCAAAAGAGCTGAGCTGGTTGGCACCAAATGGGGTGCCGAGTTCGGCCGTACGTTCTGTCAGGGCCGAAATCACGCCAGCCGTGCGGCGCACCGTAAAGATTCGGCCCGAGGTGTTGTCGCCGAAGAAGTAGCTGCCGTCCAGGCCGGGTTCGGCGTTGCCGCGATACACGTAACCGCCGATGATCGCCCTGCCAAACGTGTTGTGAGCATACTCAAAATCCGGTCCGACGGCGCCGGGTGGTGCAGGGTCTGGCACGGCGGCGTTGTCGATACTCCCTTCCCGCGCACGCCAGCCGTAGTTGCGGCCACCCACACTCCCGGCGGCCTGGAAGTTGACCTCCTCACGCGCGCCCTGCCCTACATCGGCAATCCAGAAGTCGCCGCTCTGGCGGTCAAAACTGTTGCGGTACGGGTTGCGCAAACCGTAAGACCAGATCTCGTCGTTGCCCGGTACCGCACCGGCAAACGGGTTGTCGTTGGGACTGCTGTAACCGCCACCTGGCGTGGGCGTGATGCGCAAAATCTTGCCCAGGTTGCTGCTAAGGTTTTGCGCGAACCCACTGGGGTCATTCGAGTCGCCACCGTCGCCGGTTGCGATGTAGAGCTGGCCTGGGTCGGTACTGCGAAAACCGATCCAGCCGGCCTTGTGGTTGCTGAGGTTGGCGGGCTGTGTCACCGAGATCACGAATTGTTCTGAGGTTCCAAGGACGCTGTTCGCGGTAGCGCTGGCGGCCGTGAACGCCGACACCTGTGTATTGCCGAAGCTATTGATGTAATCCGCATAGAACCGGCCGTTGCTGGCAAACCCGGGATCAAACGCCAGTCCCAGCAAGCCGCGTTCGCCACTGCTGTTGACACGGCCTGTGATGTCCAGGTAGACGGACTTGACGCCGTTATCAATCACCTGGATGCGTCCGGCCTTCTCGACAATGAACAGGCGCGAGTCCCCTGACGGCGCGGCAAGGAAAACCGGCTGGGAAAAAGTCTGCGCCAGCTGGACCGAACTCAACGCATGGGCGGGCGGCGCCAGACCCAGCAATACCGGCGCCAGACACGCTAGAAAATGTCGCATAACTTTTCTCCCTGAATTGGTCGACTTCAGGCAAAGTTTTGTAGGTGGCTGCGTTGGCGTCAATAGGCCGTTGGTACTACGTCCACCTCAACGCTCGTGGACGAGGATCTTCACAAGCTTGTCGAATGGATCGCGCACGAAGAAACGCCGAACGCCCCACGGTTCGCTTGCGGGGCCGTATTCGATGGACA
>JAJAZK010000066.1 GCA_026785765.1 Rhodoferax sp.
ATTGTGCCGCGGGTGTCGGTGACGGAGACCTACACCAACAATGCCCTGCTGCAAGGCAACGGCGGTAGTACCGACTTCATCACGCAGATCAGCCCCGGCATCCGGATTTCCAGTAACGGTGGACGCATTCGCGGCAGCCTGGACTACTCGCGCAGCGAGTTTCTGTATGCCAACAATACCCGCGGCCGACAGTCTCAGAATTCTCTTAGCGCACTGGGCTCAGCCGAACTGGTGGACAACTGGGCTTTCCTGGACCTGGCTGCCAGTATTTCCCAACAGGCTGTTTCGGCCTTCGGCACTGCATCTGCAAACGCAGCGACGATAAACGGCAATTCGACGGAGACGGCTGTGTTTCGCCTGTCGCCTTACGTACGCGGCAGGCTCGCGGGTGTTGCGGACTACGAGGCGCGTTACAGCCTGACGACCAATCGCAGCCAGTCCGTAGCGGTTTCCGATGTCAATTCCAATGATGTGAGTTTGAGGTTGACGGGGATAGGTGCGCTCCCTGGAGGCGGCTGGTCGCTTCAGGCGAACAGCCAGTCGACCGACTACAGCGCGGGTCGCTCGACCACGTCGCGGCGCATCAATGGCCAGGTGAGTTATCCGTTGACCACCGAGTGGAGTGGATACCTGAGTGTCAATCACGAGTCGAACAATTTTGGCGCAGGGGCGACCCAAGCGGATGACTCTGCGGCCCTGGGTGTCAGGTGGGCGCCTTACGATGACTTCCGGGTTAGCATCGACCGGGACACGCGTGGCTTTACCGGTCTTGCAATGAACTGGGCGCCCTCAAGGCGTGCGAGTTTGTCGGTGGTGCGGGAGCAGCGTCTTTTCGGCGAAACGCACACTATTGCACTGGCGTACAGGACGCCCAACACGGCATGGACCTTCAGCGATTCGCGCGGCGCCGTTACCGGGCAGCCTTCAACCAGGGACAGCGTATCTTTGTACGACTTGTTGACCGCATCGTTTGCGAGCAGCGAACCCGATCCCGTCAAGCGCGCGCAATACGATGCGTTTCTGTTGGCCAATGGCATCAAGCCTGGTGCAATTGCAATTGGAGGCTTTCTGTCGTCGTCGGTTTCGCTGCAGCGCCAGCAACAGTTGTCGTTTGCCATGTTTGGTGCACGCAGCACCGTCGTGGTTGTAGCCACACGCAGCAGCAACACGCGTCTTGATACGGTGTCTGCTGTAGTCGACGACTTCACGACTTCGTCGGTAGTTGGGCAAACCGGTCTGACCTTGAACGCTTCACATCGGTTGTCTGCCCGCTCGGTGCTGAGCCTGGCGGTGGCCCAGCAGCGCTCCAGTGGCTCTGGGGGGCAGACGGGTACCAATTTGCGCAGCTACAACATCAATCTGTCGCACCAGTTCAGTCGCGAGATGACCGGCAACATCGGTGCCCGGCGCGCCGTGTTTGACAGCAACACCGCTCCCTATTCGGAAACTGCGGTAACAGGCACCCTGAGTGTGCAGTTCTGATCCATGTACGAAAGTTTCTACGGGCTGACCAGCAAGCCCTTCCAGCTCAACCCTGACCCGAGTTTTTATTTCGGCAGCAAACAGCACCGGCGTGCCAAGGCCTACCTGGAGTACGGTTTGCTGCGCAACGAGGGTTTCATCGTCATCACTGGCGAGATTGGCGCGGGCAAGACAACCATTGTCCGCGGCCTGCTGGAGAGCATGGACGCCAAATCGGTGACTGCCGCCAACCTGGTCAGCACCCAGCTCGACGCAGAAGACACCTTGCGCATGGTTGGTGCGGCGTTTGGCGTGCGTGTCCGGGACGTGTCGAAAGCCGATCTGCTGATGGCGATCGAGGCGTTTCTGGTAACCCAGGTGAGCGAGGGCAAGCGCAGTTTGCTGATCGTCGATGAAGCGCAGAACCTGACGGCGCGGGCAGTCGAGGAGTTGCGCATGTTGTCCAACTTCCAGTTTGGCAAACAGGCGTTGTTGCAGACTTTTCTGGTCGGCCAGCCCGAGTTCCGGGAGATTTTGCAACACCCGAACATGCAGCAGCTGCGCCAGCGTGTCACCGCCACCTGCCACATCGGTCCGCTCGACCCGGAGGAAACCAAGGGTTATATCGAACACCGCCTGAAGCGTGCCGGGGGGGCTGGCCGCCCGGCCTTTGGTATGGGTGCGTTTGAAAATATCCACAAGGCCACGGGTGGCATTCCACGGCGCATCAATTCGGTGTGTGACCGTTTGTTGTTACTGGGATTTCTGGGCAACAAGGAGGAGCTCGTAGTTGAGGACGTGAACGAGGTGGTCAATGAGATGCGCGACGAACAGGGTGGTACTGCGGCAAAGGCCTCTACCCGCGGCTTTGTGGAAGGCAGCCACAGCGATACCGGGCCGGACTCACTGGTCGACATTGACCTCGCCAAGCTACAGGGCGCTGGTTCGCTGGCGGAGGGGTTCGCCAGCCAGCTCGCCAGTCTGGGCGCAGAGCAACGGGGCGATCGCATTGTGCGGCTGGAACACAGCATGATGCGCCTCGAGCGCGTCAATCTGGAGATCCTCTCGATGTTGCAGAAGCTTGTGTCTTCGATCAAACGCTGAGACGCACCGGCATGGCACTACACACCATCACCAACGCGATGACAGTCGACGTCGAGGACTATTTTCAGGTGTCGGCGTTTGCGCCGCATATTGACCGTGCATCCTGGGACCGCCGCGAATGCCGCGTGGAGCGCAATGTGGCACGGATTCTGGACATGCTTGCCGCCCAGAATTCAAAGGCCACATTCTTTACGCTGGGCTGGATCGCGCAGCGCTATCCGGCGCTGGTGCGCAGCATCGTGGACGCTGGCCACGAATTGGCTAGCCATGGATATGGCCATGAACGGGCCAGTGATTTGACCGAAGCGGCTTTTCTGGAGGACGTGCAATCGGCCAAGCGCCTGCTGGAGGATATCTCGGGCGTCGAGGTGAAGGGTTACCGGGCGCCAAGCTTCTCGATCGGCGAGGGCAATCTCTGGGCCTTTGACTGCCTGCTGCGAGCGGGTTATCGCTATAGCTCAAGCGTCTACCCGATCCGCCATGACCATTACGGCATGCCCGATTCGCCGCGCCATGCGTACCACGTGCGGCCAGGGCTGCTGGAGGTGCCAATCACTACCCTGCGGGTGTTGAACCGCAATTTCCCCTCCAGTGGTGGCGGCTATTTCCGCCTGTTGCCATACCCGCTGTCGCGCTGGATGCTGAGCCGGGTCAATAGCACCGAAGGGCAGTCCGGTATCTTCTATTTCCACCCATGGGAGATCGATGCGCAGCAGCCGCGAATTGCTGGCATCGGCAGCAAGACGCGTTTTCGGCACTACGTCAACATCGGTCGCATGGAGCGGCGTTTGCAGCAGCTGCTAAAGGACTTTCGCTGGGGCCGCATGGACCATATCTTTCTGGCTCCGGCGGCGCAGGCAACGCCTCTTGCGGCGGCGGCCCATTGAATTGCCCGTGCTGACGGTCCATCGTCTCCCTGTCAATGACGCGGCCGCCGCCAAACGCTGGGATGCGTTTGTACTGGCTTGTCCGCAGGCGACATTTTTTCATCGCGCTGGTTGGCAGAATGTCATTACATCCGTATTTCGCCACAAAACATACTTTCTGTTCGCAGAAGCCGACGGCGCCATCCAGGGCGTGTTGCCGCTGGCGCATGTAAACAGCTGGCTGTTCGGCAATTCGCTGATCGGCTTGCCGTTCGCTGTGTACGGCGGGGTGGCCGCGGCGAACGATGCGGCTGCGCAGATGCTGGAAGAAGAGGCGCAAGCCATTGCGCGGAAACTTGGGGTCGATCACCTGGAGCTGCGCAACGTGCAGCCGCGCCACTCCGACTGGCCAACGCAGGACTTGTACGTGACGTTTCGCCGGGAGATTTATCCCGTTGAAGACGCCAATATGCTTGCCATCCCACGCAAACAGCGCGCGATGGTGCGCAAGGGGATCAAGAATGGTCTGGTCAGCCAGATCGATCTGGGGAGTGATCGGTTTTTTGCCTTGTATGCGGACAACGTGCACCGACATGGCACGCCGGCCATGCCACAAAGCTATTTCCGTGCCTTGCGGGCTGAGTTTGGTCCGGATTGCGAGGTTCTGACCGTGACTGCGCCAGATGGCCGAGCGCTCAGCAGTGTGCTGAGTTTCTATTTCCGCGACGAGGTATTGCCTTATTACGCGGGGGACGACGAGTCGGCCCGGGAGCTTGCCGCGAACGACTTCAAGTATTGGGAGTTGATGCGCCGAGGTTGTGCACGCGGCCTCAAGGTGTTTGACTATGGCCGCAGCAAACAGGGAACCGGCTCCTTCGCATTCAAAAAAAACTGGGGATTTGTTGCTGCGCCCCTGCACTACGAGTACTGCCTATACAAGCGCGACGCGATACCGCAGAACAATCCGTCCAACGCAAAATACAAGCTGATGATCGAGACCTGGCGGCGGATGCCTATTGGGCTGGCGAACTGGCTTGGGCCGTTCATCGTGCGTAACCTCGGCTGACCGTAAATGGCAAATATCCTGTACCTGGTGCACCGCCTGCCATACCCTCCCAACAAGGGCGACAAGGTGCGTTCTTACCATTTGCTGAAGTACCTGGCAGCACGGCATCGGGTGTTCCTGGGAACTTTTGTCGATGACCCGGACGACGAAGAACATGTGCCTGCAGTGCGCGCCTTGTGCGCCGACCTGTTCGTGGCCCGACTCAGACCGGGCCTTGCCAAATTGCGCAGCCTGATGGGATTTGCCAGTGGTGTCGCCTTGGGATTGGGTTACTACCGCGATGCCGGACTAAAAGCCTGGGTTGCTGCAACGCAGGCGAACCAGAAAATCGATACGACGCTGGTGTTCTCGTCCACCATGGCCCAGTATGCGATGGATGCGGATGCGGACTCAGGGTCGGTCGTTCCGGTAGTGGTGGACTTTGTGGACCTTGACTCCGCAAAATGGACCGAATACGCGGCCCGACGCCCCTGGCCCATGTCTTGGGTCTATGCGCGGGAGGGCCGTTGTCTACTGGCGTACGAGCGGTTTGTCGCCGCGCACGCCGCGCGCTCCTTTTTTGTGACCCAAAAGGAGACAGACCTTTTTTGCGCCGCCGCCCCCGAATGCAGGGATCGGGTACAAGCCGTGGGGAACGGTGTTGACGCAGACTATTTTTCGCCTCAGTCAGACCGACCGGCCCCATTTGCGGCGGATGAGTTGCCCATCGTGTTTACCGGCGCGATGGACTATTGGCCCAATGTAGACGCGGTGTGCTGGTTTGCGGCCAACGTTCTGAAGAGCCTGGAGCAGTTGTCACCCAAGCTGCGTTTTTATGTGGTCGGGCGCAGCCCGACGCCTGCGGTACTCGCTCTTGCTTCCAGGACAGTCACGGTCACCGGCACCGTGCCCGATGTACGTCCTTACCTGCAGCACGCAACGGTCGTGGTAGCGCCCATGCGGGTTGCCAGAGGCGTGCAAAACAAGATTCTGGAGGCAATGGCGATGGCGCGCCCGGTGGTGGCCGCCCGCGAATGCGTCACGGCGCTTGATGCCGTGCCAGGCGAGGAGCTTTTGGCGGCCGACTCCGCAGACGCATACCGCGTTGCAATTCAGTCCTTGCTGGGTGATCCCGCGCGCGCCACCGCGATTGGCGCAGCTGGTAGGCAAAAGGTTGTCCGGCAGTACAGTTGGGACGCCCATCTGACGGCGATTGACCAGTATTTGCCAGGTCCGGTCGCCGACGCCCGTTCGCCACGCGCAGATAGACTGGCCGTATGAACATGACAGGGCAATCCAGAGCGTTGGTGTGGCGCACGCCACTGTTGGCCCTGGTATTGGTGCTCACTATTGTTATGGTGTTGTACCGCGAAACCGCCGCCGCGATGGTGACGATCTGGTACCGGTCGGGCACTTTCAACCACGCCTTTGTGGTATTACCCATCACTTTGTGGCTTATTTGGCGCCGGCGGCATGATCTCGCTTTGCTGGTGCCCAAACCAGCGCCGCTGTTGCTGCTCCCTTTAGCCGGGCTCGCCCTGGCCTGGTTGATGGGCGATCTGACTGCTGTCAATTCGGTGACGCAGTTGGCCTTCGTCGCAATGCTGGTACTTTCGGTTCCAGTAGTTTTGGGCATCCAGGTCGCATGGCTGATCCTGTTCCCGCTCGCGTTCCTGTTCTTTTCGGTCCCGATCGGCGAGTTCCTGATGCCCTGGTTCATGGAGATGACGGCCGACTTCACGGTGGCCGCGCTGCGCCTGACCGGCGTACCGGTGTTGCGTGAGGGGCTGCAGTTCGTCATTCCATCGGGCAACTGGTCGGTGGTCGAGGCCTGCAGTGGCATTCGCTACCTGATTGCATCGGTGACAGTCGGGACCCTGTTCGCGTATTTGAACTACCAGTCCTCCTTGCGCCGGGTTCTGTTTGTACTGGCATCGATTCTGGTGCCGGTGGTCGCCAACTGGCTGCGCGCGTACATGATTGTGATGCTGGGACATTTGTCGGGGAACACCATCGCCGTTGGTGTCGACCACCTCATCTACGGCTGGGTGTTTTTCGGCGTCGTGATCATGCTGATGTTTGTGATCGGTTCGCGCTGGTCAGAGCCAGAGCCGCACCGCGCTCCCGGGTTGGACCGGCTGCTGGCTGGCCCACCCGTGCCGCCAACAACGCCTGGTCGCTTGTGGTTTGTCGCATTGGTCTCGGTAGTTCTGGTTGCCTTGCCGTTGGCAGCAAAGTGGAATATGGATCGGCAGGCGTCTATTGGTACCGCTGCCTTGGCAGTGCCGGTACTGGATGCCAAGGGCTGGCAGATTGCCGGACCGATGCCGCTCACGTTCAAGCCGGATTTCAAGAATCCGTCTGCCGAAGTGAACGCAATCTATGGCAAGTCGGACAGGTCGGTTGGTGTCTACCTTGCGTATTACCGCAACCAGGACTACAGCCGCAAGCTGGTGAGCTCGGAGAACGTGCTGGTCACGAACACTGACAAGTACTGGAGCCGTGTCACTGGAGGCGGCAGAGTCGCCGTGTTCGGTGACGATACGCAGACGGTCCGCACCATGGAGCTGCGGCGCAACCAGCTCGGCCCGACTGAGCAGAGCGGGCGTTTGATCGCATGGCAGGTGTATTGGATCGACGGAACCCTGACCGCCAGCGACCACATGGCCAAGCTCTATAGTGCGGTGTATCAGATACTCGGGCGTGGAGACAACTCGGCCACCATCGTCGTATACACCCCGAAGGACAGCGCGGGCGG
The DNA here is from genome assembly GCA_026785765.1 of Rhodoferax sp. Taxonomy (GTDB): domain Bacteria; phylum Pseudomonadota; class Gammaproteobacteria; order Burkholderiales; family Burkholderiaceae_C; genus CAISIP01. The sequence continues at coordinate 7,235 of JAJAZK010000066.1, forward strand.
TGCCCATGAAAGCCTGCAGTCGTTTATGGCGGAAAACTACGCTGCCATTGATACTGCCTTGCGGCAGGCAAAGTCCGGCAAATAGGCGTAGTGCAACAGTGTGTTGATCGGGGTTGATCGAGATGGAGGGTCTGTGATGGGTGTTGTAGCGGTAATTGGACTGGGTTACGTGGGGCTCCCCCTTGTTGTGGAGTTTGGCAAACATGGGCGCACCATCGGGTTCGATATTGCAGTGTCCAAGGTCGAATCCTGCCTGCGTGCGGTCGATCCATCGCGTGAGTTGTCGGACGATGAGATGCGGGCATCGACGCACGCGGTTTATACGGCCGACCCGAAGCTGTTGGCCGAGGCCGACTTCATCATTGTGGCGGTGCCCACGCCGGTGGACAACGCCCACATTCCGGACTTCCGGCCGCTGATTGGCTCCAGCACCAGTGTCGGACGGCACATGAAAAAAGGTGTCACCGTGGTATATGAATCCACGGTGTACCCCGGCGCCACTGAGGAGGTGTGTATTCCCGTGCTCGAACGCGAATCCGGCCTGGTCTGGAAGAAGGATTTCTTTGTCGGTTATTCGCCCGAGCGCATCAACCCGGGCGACAAGGAGCACACGCTTACCAAGATACTGAAGATCGTTTCTGGCGACACGCCCGCGACCCTGGAAAACGTGGCGCGCCTGTACGAACGCATCATCGTGCCCGGCGTGCACCGTGCGTCGAGCATCAAGGCCGCAGAAGCGGCCAAGGTGATCGAGAACACCCAGCGCGACCTGAACATCGCCTTGATGAACGAGTTGTCGCTCATCTTCAGCCGGATGGGGATCGACACGCTCGAGGTGCTGGAAGCGGCCGGAACCAAGTGGAATTTCCTGCCGTTTCGCCCGGGCCTCGTCGGCGGCCACTGC
>JAJAZK010000067.1 GCA_026785765.1 Rhodoferax sp.
CGCAGCATCGGCGCACGCAAAGATGGCAGCGCTTCGACCAGCAGGTCTTTCTGCGGCAACGGGTAACGCTGCGCCGGCAACAAGTCCAGCACGCTGCTTACATCGTGCACCCAACCGTCCTGCACCACACCCAGGCGGCCACCGTTGAAGCGGCAAATCTTCATGGCTCTGACTCCTCTTCGCGCAGGTATCCCATACAGGCCATGAGTTCACGGTCGGTCATCATGAAAATGACGGCATCCTGCGACGTGGCCGTGTGGCTGATCCAGTTCCAGTGTGGCAGGGTGAACACATCGTTTGCGGTCCACGCAATCACCGTATCGGCCACGACGCTGCGCCCGCTGCCGCTGGCCACCACGCATACCGCATTGCTGGTGCTGCGACAGCGCCGGGTGGCCTGGCCCGCGGCAAGACCCATCAGGTAACAGTCCAGTGTCGGCAACACGGCACCGGCGCTGACGCCGTCGACATAGCGCAACAGCCGGCTGCCATCTGCACGTGCCGGTGCACGCCGCAGCGCCTCGCGCGCCCGCTCACCACTGAAACGGTACCGGCTTGCACCGGCCAGCGCGGCGTCGCAGGCGTCAGGCGCCAGCGGCACTGCGTCTGAACGCAAGGACGCAGATCGCGTGGGCAAAGCTTCCACGGCGACAGCACCGGGCGTCGCGATCTCGAAGAACATGCTGTCGAGTTGGGTGCACAGCGGCAAGTCCAGCCCATCGAACCAGACCACACGTCCGCTGCCAGGATGAATATGCTCGTGCCAGGTCCAGGCCGGCGTAAGGACCAGGTCACCGACTTCCATGGCGCAGCGGTGGTCGTTCACGCTGGTGACTGCGCCGGCGCCTTCCATCACATACCGTATCGCCTGCAGCGCATGCCGGTGCGGCCGCGCCACCTCGCCCGGCAGCAAAGTCTGCAGACCGCTGGACAGATTCGTGGTCGTGGCCACAGCGCCCGCAAAAGCCGGATGCGTCAGCAAAAGCACGCGCCGCTCGGCGTCTTCCATGCTGACCTCGGCGCAGGCGCGCCCGATCAGCGGCTCCATGTCAGTCCAGCGCCACTGCCACGGCGCATCGGCGGCAGCCGGCAGGCGCCGCGTGACACGGTGGTAACGATCCCACAGCGGTTGGGCGTGGCAGGTGGCCAATGCGTCGACGAGATCGGAAGCGGCAGCGGCAGTGGCTGCGACAGCTTGGTTCATAGGTCTCCGTTTCCATCAACCGACAATGGGCCGATGGACTAGTTATGGTGCAGTCTAGACTGAAGTGATATAAATCGCTAACACACTCGTTTATCTTGGGTATTCATCAGATTGATATCATTCAGAAGCCGCTTTCCGGTTGATCCAGGAGTGAAAGAGCGATGGACCTTGCCGACTTCGACCTCAACCTGATGCGTGTCTTCGACGCGATCTACCGCCACCAAAGTCTGACCGCGGCGGCGGCGGAACTCGGACTGACGCAGCCGGCCGTCAGTGCGGCGCTCAAGCGCCTGCGCGAACATCTGGGAAACCCCCTTTTCGTGCGCACCGCGCACGGCATGCGCCCCACTCCGCACGCCGACACGGTGGCGGTGAAGGTGACACGTGCCTTGGCCATTCTGCGCGAGGTCGGAGAGGCGGCGTCCTTTTCGCCCCAGCTGACCAGCGTGAACTATCGGGTCTACATCAACGACGTCGGAATGCAGGTGGTGATGCCACGGGTGCTGCGTTACCTCAGCGAACACGCCCCGGGCGCAAAGCTGACCGTCCCCGATCTGCGTCCCGACGAGGTTGTGGACGCACTCGACCGGGGCGACATCGACCTCGCAATCGGGTACTTCCTGGGCATGCCGAACTGGGCACACCAGCAGACCATACGGCATACCTCCTATGTCTGCGCGGTCCGCAGCGACCATCCGGAAATACGCGATGCGCTGTCCCTGGACCAGTTCCTGCATGCAAAACACGGCATGTACTGGACCACCGGGTCGCCACACGGCATTGTCGAGCAGACCCTGGCGCAACTGAACCTTTCACGCGAAGTGGCGCTGCGGGTCCCGCGCTTCAGCGCCCTGCCGTTCCTGATCGAACAGACCGACCTGGTCGTGCCGATTACGCAGGACCTTGGGCTGGCCTTCAGCCGGATGATTCGAATCAAGCTCTTTGCACCGCCGCTGCCGCTGCCCAACTTCGAGATCAAGCAGTATTGGCACGAGCGCCACCATGCTGAGCCCGCCTACCGCTGGTTGCGCAAAGTGGTCAAGCAGGAATCCGCCAACCTGGGCACGCCCCGGGGTCGCAAAACAACTTGAGACAAAGGCCCGTCGCAGCGTCGGGCGCCAGCTTCAGTGCAACGGCACCCCGGTCTTGGACTGAACGTCCTCGCGCGTCACGCCTGGGGCGAGCTCCACCAGACTCAGCCCGGCGGGGGTCACATCGATCACCGCCAGGTCGGTGATGATGCGGTTCACCACTCCCACACCAGTCAGCGGCAGCGTGCATTGCGGCAATATCTTGAGGTCGACACCACCGTCCTTGCGTTTGGCGACATGCTCCATCAGGATGATCACCCGCTTGACGCCGGCCACCAGGTCCATCGCACCACCCATGCCCTTGACCATCTTGCCCGGAATCATCCAGTTCGCAAGGTCGCCTTTTTCACTGACCTGCATCGCACCAAGGATGCTCAGGTTGATCTTGCCGCCGCGGATCATGGCGAAGCTGTCGTGGCTACCGAATATGGACGAGCCGGGGATGGTGGTGACCGTCTGTTTGCCGGCGTTGATCAGGTCTGCATCCACCGTGTCCTCGGTCGGGAACGGGCCGATGCCAAGCATGCCGTTTTCGCTCTGCAGCCAGACTTCCTTGTCGGCCGGCACGAAGTTGGCGACCAGGGTCGGTATGCCGATTCCCAGGTTCACGTAAAAGCCGTCTTGCAGTTCTTGCGCGGCGCGTGCCGCCATTTGGTCTTGGGTCCAGGCCATGGTAACTACGTGATGTGGTTTGCGTGGAATTCAGGCCGCAGCGGCGGCTGCGCGAATGGTTCGTTTCTCGATGCGCTTCTCAGGAGTTGCATTGAGCACGATGCGGTGCACATAGATCCCTGGCAAATGCACCTGATCCGGCACCATGGCGCCAGTTTCGACAATCTCCTCGACCTCAACGACCGTGATCTTGCCGGCCATTGCCACCGCCGGGTTGAAGTTGCGCGCGGTATAGCGAAACTGCAAATTGCCGGAGCGGTCGGCACGGTGCGCCTTCACCAGCGCCACATCGGGCAGCAAGGCGCGCTCCATCACGTACGTCTCGCCGTCAAATTCGCGCAGTTCCTTGCCCTCGGCAACCATTGTGCCAACGCCGGTCTTGGTGAAAAAGGCCGGGATACCGGCGCCACCGGCGCGCAGCTTTTCAGCCAGCGTGCCCTGTGGCGTGAACTCCAGCTCCAGTTCGCCGGCCAGATACTGGCGCTCGAACTCCTTGTTCTCTCCCACGTAGCTGGAAATCATGCGTTTGATCTGGCGTGTTTCGAGCAACTTGCCCAGACCGAAACCGTCCACACCGGCGTTGTTGGAGATCACCGTGAGGTTCTTGACAGCGCTCGCGCGCAATGCATCGATCAGGGCCTCGGGAATGCCACACAGACCGAAGCCTCCCACTGCGAGCAACTGGCCATCGTGCACGATGCCACTGAGCGCAGCGGCTGCCGAGGGGTAAATCTTGTTCACTGGCGTCTCCTTTGAGGTGGTAACCAGACGATTCTACGTATTCAAATGCGCAAGTACCGCGCCTCCAACACGGCCGATCTGGTGCACAGGCTGATGGCCGGGCAAATCACTGTGGATGCTCGGCACTGCGGCAATACACCATCAGACGGCCCTTGTAAGCCGGGCCGGTTTCTGAGACCGGTCGGCCCAGGCGGTACTCCACGCGCGCAAAGCCCAACAGCGCCA
>JAJAZK010000068.1 GCA_026785765.1 Rhodoferax sp.
CGCCAAAGTCTGCGACGACCAGTTGCCCGAAAAACCTCCAGTGTTACCGCCATTTGGATTCGTGATCCTGTAGCCGGCGATGGTGCTAATTGCCGGGTCTCCAACATCACCTGACCTCGTTGAAGAGTTAATGCCTGTGAACTGCCAGGTTGACGCAGCAAAGGCGCCGGACGCCATGGTCAGCCCAACTAGCAGGGCGCTGGAGGCAATACGAATAGAGAAACGGCTTTTCATGGTTGGCCCTTTACGGATAATTTAACAACGCCGAAAAACGACGATTACGAACTGGAAAGCAACTAAAGTGCCAGTAACGAAAATTTGTTCTGCGTCAATAGCTTACCGCGCTTTTTTTGCTCTGCATCAAGGAGACTGTAAGGATAACCGACACACGGCGAGGCACTGTAAATATTACCGACGCCGCGTCCAAGAAAAATCTGAGCTTCTTTTCCGCAAATTTGGCAAGCCAACGTTTCGCGAACTTACGATGACTCGGCTGGCACCCAGCAAGTGTTGCGTGCTGCCAACGAAGGGGCGGCGGCCAGCAGGCAGGGTGCAAAACAGGCGCCAACCAATGCTCGGGAGGGGCCTCAGCTTGCCAGCACCTGCGAAGCTGTAGTCGCCAGCGCACGCGTCAAGTCGTTCAGCAGCATCGAATCCAGATTCCAGCAATGCCAGAACAACTCGACCGGCAAGGTCCGGTCGGGCGCCAGGTTCTGCAATTGGACACCCGCCAACAGATTCCTCACATGCAGCTCCGGCACCACACTTGCGCCCCAGTCGGCCAGAACGGCGCGCACCTGGCCTTCGGAACTCGGCACAAACCTCTGGTTCAACGCCACCCGTTTGACCCAGCACGCGGCGCACCAAACGCGCCTGTAAGTCGTCCTCGCGCTTCCACAGCAGCAGGCCAGTGCGCAGACGCTTGACCAGCAGTTCAACCGCCAATTCCTCATTTGTACATTGTAAAAACATCATCATGATGTCATGATTACAATGATGTTTGACCGGCTCAAGTTCAAAAAGATACAACAAGCACTCCGCCGTTCGTCAGCAGTGGTGCTTCTAGGCCCGCGCCAGATCGGCAAGACCACGTTGGCGCTGAGGCTGGCCGAACCGGATGGTGTTTACCTGGACCTGGAGTCGCCGGAAGACCGGAACAAACTCAGTAATGTTGAGCAGTACCTGCGCACGCGCCAGCACCAGCTGGTGGTGCTGGACGAAGTTCAACGTCTGCCCACACTGTTTGAACCCCTGCGCGGGCTGATTGACCAGGCACGGCGTGCAGCTGCCAGCGACAAACAGGTTCGCACCACGGGCCTCTACCTGCTGCTGGGGTCGGCGTCGCTGGACCTGATCCAGAACAGCAGCGAAACACTGGCCGGGCGAATCGCGTATGTCGAGCTCAGTGGCTTACACCGCCTGGAAGTGCCCCCGGCATTGTGGGATACGCTTTGGTTGCGTGGTGGGTTCCCCCAGTCACTCATTGCCGCCAGTGATGCCGACAGCGTGTTGTGGCGGCGCGACTTTGCCCGCACCTATCTGGAACGCGACGTGGCGCAGTTCGCACCGCGTATTTCCAGCGAGTTGTTGCGTCGCCTTTGGACCATGCTGGCGCACCTGCAAGGGAGTATGGTCAACATCGCACAGTTGACACGCAACCTCGACATCGACACCCGTACAGCCAATGCCTACGTGGATCTGCTGACCGACCTGCTGCTGGTCCGCAAGCTGCAACCGTGGCACAACAACCAGGGCAAACGGCTGGTGAAGTCGCACAAGGTCTATATCCGTGACAGCGGCTTGCTGCATGGCCTGTTGGGCATAACCGACATCGACAGCCTGCTGTCACATCCAGTGGTTGGCGCTAGCTGGGAAGGCCATGTGATCGAGAGCCTGCTGGCGGTGGCCCCGCCCGAGGTCACCGCAAGCTTTTACCGCACCAGCGCCGGGGCGGAGATCGACCTGCTCCTGACCTGGCCCAACGGCGCGCAGTGGGCCATCGAAGTGAAACGCAGCACGACACCGAAAGCAGAGCGCGGGTTTCACCACGCGTGTGGCGACATCCGCCCGGCGAAGAAATGGCTGGTTTACCCGGGTATCGACGCGTACCCCTTGCACGACGGCATCGAGGTCCTGCCCTTGCATGTGGCCATGGGCGCACTCATTGCCGGGCAAGCCAACGGCGGATAAGTACAAGAATCAGTCTGCCAGTGATCGTCGCGCCGCGATTGCGCCAGAAGGCGCAGGTTCGGGCTGGCCGCTCACCAGGGCGGCCGCAGCAGCATCAACCAAGGCGCGCGTCAAGCCGTCCAGCAACACCGAATCCAGGTTCCAGCAATGCCAGAACAACTCGACCGGTAGCGTCCGCTCGGGCGCCAGGTTCTGCAATTGGCCACCCGCCAACAGATTCCTCACATGCAGCTCCGGCACCACACTTGCGCCCCAGCCGGCCAACACGGCGCGCACCTGACCCTCGGAACTCGGCACAAAGCGCTGGTTCAACGCCACCCGTTTTAGCCCCAGCACGCGACGCACGAAACGTGCCTGCAGGTCGTCCTTGCGGTTGAAGGCGATGAACGGAACCGCGCGGAAGTTGTGTTGCGTGAGGCCCTGCGGGCAATGCTGCCGGGCAAAAGACGGGTTGGCCACGGCCACGTAATGCATCGCGCCCAGCGGCAACACCTTGCAGCCGCGCAAGGGTTGCTTGAGCGCCGTCACACAACCCAGCACCTGGCCCTCGCGCAGCCACTCGTGGGTGAAGTCCTGGTCATCGGTGATGATCTCCAGCGGCAAACCGCCAACGACAAGGTCGGTCAGTGCTGGCAGCGCCCAGGTGGCGATGCTGTCGGCATTCACGGCGATCGCCATGCGTTCGTGCTCATGCACCGACGATTGGCCCGGCGCCAGGTCCAGCAGGTCGTGCTCCAGGTCAGCGCGTAGCAGGCGCAGCTGCATGGCGTGTTTGAGCAGCAGGCGGCCCGCGGTGGTGGCGCGCAGCGGGCGGCTGCGCACGATCAGCACGGTGCCCACCTGTGCTTCCAGCGTGCGCAAACGCTGCGATACCGCCGACTGCGTGACCGACAGGCGCACAGCGGCGCGTTCGAAGCCGCCCTCCTCCACGATTGCGGCCAGACATTCCAGGGCATGCGGATCAAAACTGCTCACATGGGCATTTTCCTGTATTCAATGAACTAATGAAGTCGCTGATTATTTAATGCAACTGTTCAAAGTGGGCGGATTTCAGCACACTGCGGGGCACAGACAACCGGAGTACCCCCATGCGCATCGGACTACCCGCAGAAATCAAGAACCACGAATACCGCGTCGGCCTGACACCCGCCAGTGTGCGCGAGTTGTGCCTGCACGGCCACAGCGTGCTGGTGCAGTCGGGTGCCGGCGCCGGCATTGGCCTCACGGATGCGCAATACCTGGCGGTCGGCGCCACGCTGGCTACGGACGCGGCCCAGGTGTTTGACCAAACCGAGATGGTGGTCAAGGTAAAGGAGCCACAGCCGCACGAATGCGCCCTATTGCGCCCGGGCCAGATCTTGTATACCTACCTGCACCTGGCCCCCGACCCGGCACAGACGGCAGCACTGGTGAAATCCGGCGCGGTATGTATCGCTTATGAAACGATCACCGGGCCCGGCGGCGGTTTGCCGCTGCTCGCGCCCATGAGTGAAGTGGCCGGGCGGATGGCGGTGCAAGCCGGCGCCGCGCATCTGGAGAAATCCAAAGGCGGCATGGGCGTGTTGCTCGGCGGTGTGCCGGGGGTACCAGCCAGCCATGTGGTCATTATCGGCGCGGGTGTGGTCGGCAGCCACGCGCTGCAGGTGGCCGTGGGGATGGGGGCCCGCGTGACGGTACTCGACAAGAACGTGGACCGGCTGCGCCAGCTCGACCTGGTGTTCGGCAACCGCATCAGCACCGTGTATTCCAGCGCGCACAGCCTGGAGGAAGCGGTACTGGACGCCGAGCTGGTGATCGGCGGTGTGCTGGTTCCCGGTGCGGCAGCGCCCAAACTGGTGACGCGCGCGATGGTGGCGCGCATGAAAAAGGGCGCGGTTGTCGTGGACGTGGCGATCGACCAGGGCGGATGTTTCGAGACCTCGCACGCCACCACCCACGCCGACCCGACCTACGTGGTGGACGGTGTGGTGCATTACTGCGTGGCCAACATGCCCGGCGCAGTGGCGCGCACCTCGACCTTCGCGCTGAACAATGCCACCATCGCCCATGCGTTGGCGCTGGCCGACAAGGGCTGGAAGCAGGCGCTGCGCGACAACATTCACCTCCGCCACGGCCTGAACGTCGCCAACGGCCACGTGACCTACGAAGCGGTGGCGCAGGACCTGGGTTACGCTTATGTGAGCGCCGACACGCTGCTGGGTTGATTCGGGCCGTTTTGCGGTCGAAGATTCCGATTCGTGGCATTGTGCAAGTGTGATCGGGACGCTGCGGCACTCTGCTCCGCGGCTGTCCCCCGTGCCTGCCTGGGGCCGACGACTCCTCCTTTATGCCGCTGCGCAGAGCGCCGCACCGTCCCGATCTGCAAGTGTGGAGGGCGCGCGGCGGTCAAACCATGCACCGTACCAACGAGGCTGGGTGGGCGCCTTGGCGAGGCAAAGAAGGAGGAACGGGCGCAGAACGTTTCGGGTGACACGAGCGGAGGCGCCCGCCCAGCTTCGTTGGCTGGCCAATGCCGTCACCCCAGCTCTTGTCTTTCGAGCGCGGATTGGTATCAGGCCGACACCGGTTTGCCGCGCGGCTCCCGCAGGTGGGCGATGCCTTTTTGCTCTACAAACTTGGTGGTGGTCTCCCACAGGTGGTCGCCAAAATAGAACGGCTCGAACGGCTTTGCACCTGGTAACGGCAGCGGTGCGATCACCGCATCGACCCGCGCCTCGTAGAAAAAGGGGATGGAAAAGCGCTCGCGACCCGAACCCAGCACCCGGTGCACGGTGGCGCGGATGGCTCCGGCCGTCCAGCGCTCCAGCACCTGGCCGAAGTTGACGGCCAATGTGCCCTCTTGCGGCGGCACATCGATCCAGGTTCCATCCAGGTGCTGGGCCTGCAATCCGTCCACGCCGTCCTGCGCCAGCAGGGTCATAAAGCCGGTATCGGCATGGCCGCGCCCGAGCACATAACGCGCCACACCGTCCTGGTTGGCCCATACCTCGGCCGGATTGGCGCCGACAAAGGACGCCTTTGGTCGCAGCGGGTAATGCAGAAGACGCAGGGTGGAGACGCCGCCCTCGAACGCATGGTCAAAGCTGTCCTGCGGCAACTTCAGCCCACGCGCGATCGAATGCATCAGCTCCTTCGACAAACGCGCCATGGCCAGGTAGTACTCACTCGCCGCAGAGCGCCAGCCAGGCAGCACATGCTCTGGCGGAAACGGCGTGGCCTCACGCAGGGGGTCGGATTTGTCCACCACCGAAGGGCCATACGCAACATCCGGCCCCATGTCGATGCCCTCCTTGTAGGTGGCCTGCCCGGACTGCAGGGGAAACCAGCCGCGATAGACGTTGGGGCGTGACGGGTCAAAGTTCCAGCGCCACAACTTGCGGATCTCCGGCTCAGGCAAACTGAATAGCTGCAGCAATTTGCGTCGGCGCGCGGCGTC
>JAJAZK010000069.1 GCA_026785765.1 Rhodoferax sp.
ACGTCGCAACACATGGAGCCAGGGCATCAACTACTGTAACGTGCGCTACGAAGATGGGCAAGCGTTGCATGACCTGGTGCTCAAGAACGGCTTCAAGCGCCTGCTTGAGGTGGGCACTTCGACGGGGCATTCCGCGATCTGGCTGGGCTGGGCCGCTGCCAAGACCGGGGGGAGACTCACCACCATCGAGATTGACAAGGCGCGTCATGAAGAGGCTTTGCGCAACTTCAAATTGGCGGGTGTCGATGCCTACATCGATGCCCGACTGGCCGACGCGCACGACTTGGTCAAGCAATTGCCTGGTCCGTGGGACTTTGTGTTCCAGGACGCCGACAAGGATTGGTACCTGAACTACTGGAACGACCTCAAGGGCAAGATTGCAGCGAAGGGCTGCTACGCGGCCGACAACGTCCTGCGTCCGGGAGCGCGCGAGGTCACGCAGTTCGTGGAGGCTGCCCGGCGCGACCCGGCTTTCCGCACAAGCATTGATGATCTCGGCAGCGGCGAAGGGGTGTTGCTGGCTTGCCGGAGCTGAAACGGTTGCGGCCCGCACCGAGAGTGGAGCGCATGGAGTCGAATTGGAGCGAGGCGTCTGACAGGCAAACATTCACGAAGTTGCTGATTTTCGCAAGCGCCGTGGCAGCTTTGTCCGGTTTCCTTCTGTTCGGTCTGCAGCCTTTGGCTGTTGCCGGGATGGGGCATTGGCATACCCCTGCCACGGTAGTGCATTTTTTTCAGTGGACTTACCTGGCAGGCGTCACGCTGACGGCTGTCTCGTCAGGCCTCGCGCCAGGGCCTGATCTGCGCCTGGCCGCAGTCGCCTTCGTGCCCGTGGCCGCTTACACGATCCTCATGGTGATGCCCACGGGACCCCATCGCCTGGGTCATCTTGCGCCAATTGCAGTGTGGCTTGCCTGCGCGTCGACGGTCATGGTGCGCTCGCTGGGGAGAACACCAAAAGGTCACCAACAGCGTCCCTATGCGATTCTCGCGTCCAGCAACGCAGGCGCACTCCTGGGCGTGCTGGTCTGGCTGCATCCAGCGCATGCCCCTTCGACCACCACGTGGATCATCGTGGGCACCATCTTGCTGGTGATTGGGGCAAGTCTGATAGTGGTTGTGCGAAAGGTGGGCGTACCGCTGCCGCGGCCCAGTACCGATAAGGTGGGTTCAGTCTCGAGCAGCGGAGTCTGTGTCGCCCTGATCTGGTTCATGCTTGCGCTGTCAGCGAGTCTGGCCATGATGCTCGCGCACGGGCTGTTCGTTGCGATGGACCAGCCCAACCCCACGATGACTGCCACGCACGCAACCGGAACCGCATTGCCGCTGTTGGTGTTTCTGCTGGCGTACGTGGTGGGATGGTCGCGCGCAGCCACGGCCGGGACCCACATCGATGGGCGTTGGTTTCGGCATGTAATCGCCAGCGCCCTCATTGCTGCCTGGACGACGGCGTATGACCCGTCGAAGGCCGCGGTGTCATTGGCGCTGTACCTTTTCTGCGCCGCTTGCGTGGAATTGCTGCGGCGCTTTGCGCCACCCCCGGCTAACGCCACAATGTTCCAGATCGTCCAGGCGGCGGGCGGTGTTTGCGGCGGGTGGCTGGCCTTCTACATGCAATAGTTCCCACTGGCCGATCTACTTACACGTTCGGACGGCGCAAGAATCATTAGCCGAATTTGGTGCCTTGATGAAGAGCGAACTGGGTAAGTATGAAAGGATAGTGAAGGTTTCTGGCGCCAAGTTGGCTTGAGTCTGGTTGCCGTAAGGTTGGCAATTGGCCCGGTCAATGGTCACAAATGCCACAGATCGCATCCAGTCGGCTCAAGGCTTCGTCCCGGACCTTTTTGGGTGCGGCTTTCCAGGGGTGTTGTCCGCCGCCACGGGCCACCCAGTCGAAAGACTTGAGTTGGTGGCACAACACGTAGCCCACCTCTTTTCTGGGCCCCTGCACCGCTACGGCAAACGGGTTGTCTGCATTGAACTCGGCATGGGTCATCGGGAACCCAATCACCAGCCCCGTTCGCTCGACAAATGCCTTGGTGGAAATAATCAGCAGGGGATGCATGCCCTTCATTTCCTTGCCCGCCTGCGGGTCGTGTTGAATCCACACGATGTCGCTGCGGTCTGGCACAAAGGCCGATTTTTTGCTGCCCGCTGCGCCCGCCATGCTCAAAACACCTCTTTGCCGACGGGCGTAAAAGCCATCGCCTCGCCCCCATGACGCACGGGATCAAACCGGGCCAACATGGCCTCCAGCGTGGGGCGCGCGTTCACCGATTCGATCACGATCCGACCGGGCTGCGCCGAAATGGTGACCTGACTGTCGGCCTCGACCCCAGCGACCTTGGCAACCGCCTTGGTAATGCGCAAGCCCAATGAGGTTCCCCACGGCACCAGACGGGACGGAGCATTGTGAATGGCGGGAGTTATTGCACGCATAGTTTTCTCCAAATGAATATCTATTATCTATTTATTGGGCTCGGAGTTTTTGGTCGTCAATCCCACTGATCATTGGGCCGGTTTGAGTGGGTTTGTATATCAACCACCGCGCGGCGGACTACCCCTGCAAAGCTTCGAGCATTCAGCTGAACGGGATTCTGAATGTTATCCGTCCAGCACACCTGGCCACGACCGTACGCGCGGCTCCCTCGCGAAAAAGGCGAAATCGCCTGGCCGCGAGATCGACTGGACCGGTGCACCGCATGGCATAGGTAATTTTCCAGCCATCAGCAACCCATCGGGCCTATGGGCAAGGTCGGGCACGCAGCACTATGCTTTGTACTCACTGGAACCCGAAGGCCACGCCGTGAACCCATTTTGCCATCCGTCGTCTCCGTGTTCGTATCAGCATGGCGCAGGACCTGGAGGCGATAAGCGTTAAACCAATGTTACAAAGCTTCATGCCCCCGCAGCCACACCACAACAGCCCGCAGCAGCCCGTGGGATGACGACGCGGTATCCGTCCCCGGAAGCGGACTTCTGACCGACTTGCGGGTGCCGCGCCGCCCTGCCCTGCTCACCCCGTCGCCCAGCGGGTCGAAGACGACATACGCGTCTGCCCCGCTGGGAGCGGCGCGTCCCTTCTTGTTTTTCTCGGAGACATCCCTCATGCGCCACCGCCAATCCGTTCTCGCTCCCGCCAACGCTGTCGCCCGTCTTTCAGGCCTGAGCGCCATTTCCTTCGCCTGCCTGCTGGCCGCCTGTGGCGGCGGCAGCGCTACGCCGCCAAGCACCGGGGTGCCGCCGCCTGCCGCCACGCTGTCGGGCACGGTCGCCGTGGGCGCGCCCATCACCAACGGCAAGCTGCGTGTGCTCGACGCCACCGGCAGCGTCGTCGTGGCCGATGTCGCGATCGACGCAGACGGCAACTACGCCAATATCACGCTCACCGGACCGGCGCCGTACCGCATAGAGGCCTGCGGCTACGCCGGTCCGAACTACAAATGCATTTACTCGGTGGCCAATGGCGCCGGCACCGCCAACGTGACGCCGCTGACCACCGCCACCGTGCTGTTGGCCGCCGGCCAGTCGCCCGATGCGCTGATGAACGGCGCCGCACCCGCACTCACCAGCACCCGCATCGCCAGCGCGCAGACCCAGTTGCGCGAAGGCTTGGCCAGCGTGTTGTCCAGCGCCGGCGTCAGCCGCACCTTCGACTTCATCTCCGGCAGCCTGAGCGCCGGATCGCGCACCGGCTACGACGCCGTGCTCGACGCCGTTGGCGTCTCGACCGGCCAGGACGCACAGCCCTTCGTGCAGATCACACCGCGGCTGGGCAGCGGCAATCTTTACCTGGAACAAGGCAGCAGCTCGGGCACCGTCATCGCCGCCGCAGGCGCGGCGACGCTGCAGTTGTCCGGGCTGGAGACGTTGTTCCGCAACATGAGCATCTCGATGGCCAGCGCCACCGCCTGCGCCAGCAGCAGCATCGGCCTGGGCCGTTCGCTGGCCGCGGCGGCGCAGCTGTCGATGGGCGGCCCGGCGGCACAGGGCCCGGCGCAGGTGGCGGGCGCCCTGTGCGGCTTCTTCGCTATGGGTGACGACGGCAACTCGCCAATGTGGGGTTCGCGGCTGCTAAGCCCGACGCTCGGCCGCTGCGACCTCCGCGGCGTGGCACCGGTATGCGGCGTGTCGTTTGTGGTGCAAAGCCCGGCAGGCGACGTGATGCCGGTCGGCAACGGCATGGGCGTGACACAGGAAGCAGGCGTCTGGAAGTTCCTTGGCGACCTGATGCCGATATCGATCCAAGCCAGCGCCAAGGCGCAACGCACGCGCCGTATCGACACGCCAGCCCCGGTGTTCGACTACGACCGCGCGCTGGCCTTCGAAGTGGCGGCCGTGCCCGGCCTGGCTTGCGCCAAGGTGACTCAGCGTAACGCCGGCGGCAACGCGGTGACGATCGGCTTCTACAAGCCGCACCCCGGCGCCACCGACCAGCGACGCCTGGCGCTATGGACGGCCGATGGCGTCAGTTGGGGCGCCGGCATGGACCCGCTGG
>JAJAZK010000070.1 GCA_026785765.1 Rhodoferax sp.
CGCAGCATCGGCAACTGTCCGGCGGTGATCCTGCGCAACCACGGGCTGCTGGCGTGGGGGCTGACCGTGCCGCAGACCTTCGCCGTCCTGTGGACCCTGCAACGTGCCTGCGAAGTCCAGCTGGCAACACTGGCCATGGGTGTGCCGATACCGGTGTCAGAGGAGGTCGCCCGCAAGTGCACGCGCGATGCCTTGCAGTTCAACCCCAGCCACGGCGCCGGGCGCGACGTGTTTGATGCACTGGTGCGCCAGGTGGACCGCCTCGACCCCGGTTACCGCCAGTAAGTAACCGACACCACATGACCCAAACTGCATTCAAGCGCGTCTGCATCGTCGGTGCGGGCGCCATCGGCGGCTGGCTCGGGGCAGGCGTGGCGCGGGCCGGCTGCGCGGTGTCGGTGCTCGCGCGTGGCGCCACCCTGGCAGCACTGCAGGGTAGCGGTTTGCAGTTGCAAAGCGGGCCGGCCGACGACTTGCGCACCGAGACACACGCGGTACAGGCCAGCGCCAGCGCAGCGGCGCTGGGTCCGCAGGACCTGGTTGTGATCGCCGTCAAAGCTCCCGCGCTGCGCGAGGTGGCATTGCAGCTGGGACCCTTGCTGACGGACGACACCGTGGTGCTGACCGCCATGAATGGTGTGCCGTGGTGGTTTCTCAACTCGTTCGGTGGCGCCTTGCAGGGGCGCCGACTGCACGCGGTCGATGCGGATGGGGCAATCGGATCGATGATCGCCCCGTCGCGCATCGTCGGCGCTGTGGTCCACGCCAGTTGTTCCGTGCTGGCGCCAGCCGTGGTGCGGCACGGGTTTGGCAACCGCATTATTGTGGGCGAGCCCTCTGGCGCAATGACGCCCCGCGCCACCGACCTGGCAAATCTGCTTACACGCGCCGGGTTTGATGCTCCCTTGACGCCCCACATCCAGCGCGAGATCTGGTTCAAGTTGTGGGGCAACATGACGGTCAACCCGGTCAGTGCGATCACCGGCGCCAACAGCCACCAGATCATCGACGACGAACTGGTGCGGGGCTTTTGTTCACACGTCATGCTGGAGGCCAAGGCAATTGGCGCCCAACTGGGGCTGGTGATTGAACAGCAGCCGGAGGACCGCCACGCGGTCACGCGCCGACTCGGTGCGTTCAAAACCTCGATGTTGCAGGATGTGGAAGCCGGTCGGCCAGTAGAACTTGACGCGCTGGTAGGCGCGGTGCGCGAGCTGGGCGTGCTGACGGGTGTGGCAACGCCCTGGACCGACGCGCTGCTGGGCTTGGGCCGGTTGCAGGCACGGGTTCGCGGGCTGTATTGAGACGCACCTGCCGACGCCGCACACACCGTACTCGGCGCACGCAAGGTGGCGGCCTGTGGGCAATAGACTGGTTCAGTCGACCTGAACCGGGACGCGCGGTGCCAGCGCACACATCAGCTCATACCCGACGGTGCCAGCGGCCCGCGCCACATCATCAATTCCCAGCGTCAGGCCGGACGCTGCGCGACCCCACAGGGTGACCATACTGCCAAAACCGGCAGCTGGCGCCGACGCCAGATCAACCGTCAACAGATCCATGCTGACGCGGCCGACGGTGCGGCTGCGCACTCCTTCGACCAACACCGGGGTGCCGCTGGGACACAGGCGCGGATACCCATCGGCATAACCGCAGGCCACGATTCCGATGCGCATCGGGCGCTCTGCGACGAAGGTCGATCCGTAGCCGACGGTGTCGCCCGGCAGCAAGTCCTGCACTCCGATGATGCGGGCTTGCAACGTCATGGCGGGCAACAGTCCCCAGTACGCGGCGTCGTGCTCCGGGAAGTCGGGGGCGCTGCCATACCCCGCGATGCCCGGCCGAATCCAGTCAGACTGCAAGGCCGCCTGCCCCGCCACAGGGAGCGCTCCCATGTGGCGCAAGGTGGCGGCGCTGTTGCTCAGGCTGCGTTCACCCGGCAGGCCCTGGCTTGCGGCGTCAAAAACCGCCAGTTGTTGCGCGATGCCAGGCGGACCGTCGGCATCGCTGAAGTGCGTCATCAGTGAAATCTCATCCACTTGTGGCAATGCATCGAGCCGGCTCCAGGCGGCCCGATAACGTTGCGGCGTGAACCCCAAACGGTTCATTCCCGAGTTCATCTTCAGGAATACCCGGTGTGGCGCATGCGTCTTGTGCGCCGCCAGCATTTCGATCTGCTCATCACAATGCACCGTGTGCCACAAACCCAGGCGCGAGCAGTGCTCCAGGTCCCGTGGCTCGAACACACCTTCGAGCAGCAGCACTGGGCCGCGCCAACCCAGGTCACGCATGCGTTGCGCCTCATCCAGCTCCAGCAGGGCAAACCCATCTGCACCACGCAGCCCATCGAACGTTCTCTCGATGCCGTGGCCGTAAGCGTTGGCCTTCACGACGGCCCACACTTTTGCATCTGGCGCCGCCGCACGCGCGCGTTTGAGGTTGTGCTGCAAGGCCGCCATATGGATGGTGGCCTGGATCGGTCTGGGCATATCTGCGTGGTCCGGTTCGTCAGGGCTCGCCGTCCATTCTGGCAGGGTCGCGCGGATAAACGGCGAGCTTCGGCGCGCATGATATAACCGGCGCACGTTGGAAACCACACCAGAGAACTACCGGCCCGGCACTGCCGATGCTCCCGACACGACGGCATGAAGCGCGGGTTCTACACAATCATGTCAGCGCAGTTCTTCAGTTCGCTGGCAGACAACGCGCTGTTTGTGGCTGCCGTGCAACTGTTGCGAAGCAGTGCGTCGCCGCAGTGGCAGCAGGCCGCCCTGGTGCCCATGTTTGCCCTGTTTTATGTGATCCTGGCGCCGTTCGTGGGCGCCTTCGCCGATTCGATGCCCAAGGGCCGGGTGATGCTGATCAGCAACTTCATCAAGATCGTGGGATGCCTGATGATGTTGTTCGGCACCCATCCGCTGATGGCCTACGCCATCGTTGGTCTGGGCGCGGCTGCGTATTCACCTGCCAAGTACGGCATCCTGACCGAGCTGCTGCCGGCCTCACAACTGGTCAAGGCCAACGGCTGGATCGAGGGACTCACGATCGCCTCCATCATCCTGGGCGTATTACTGGGTGGGCAGCTGGTCGGCCCAGCGATCTCGCGCATGTTGTTGGGATTCGATTTTCCGTTCCTGGATACCGGCATCACCAATGCGCCGGAAGCAGCGATCAGCGTGCTGATCTTCGTCTACCTGCTGGCCGCCTGGTTCAATACCCATATTCCGGACACCGGTGTGGAAATGCGGCCGTTACCCAGGCAACTGAGCACGCTGGTGCCCGATTTCTGGGCCTGCAACTTGCGCCTGTGGCGCGACAAGCTGGGCCAGATTTCACTGGCCGCCACGACGCTGATCTGGGGCGTGGCCGGCAACCTGCGTTTCATCGTACTGGCGTGGGCCGCTGCCGCCCTGGGCTATTCCGTCACGCAGGCCTCGGCTTTGCAGGGTGTGGTGGCAATTGGCATGGCAGTGGGCGCCGTGGCGGCGTCGCTGCGCATGCGGCTGGAGGACGGGCCGCGTGTCATCACGCTGGGAATCGCCATGGGTGGCCTGATCATCCTGCTGATCTTCATCAACAATGTATGGGTGGCGGCACCGTTCCTGATCCTGTTGGGCGCGCTCGGCGGGTTCCTGGTGGTACCGATGAATGCCTTGCTGCAGCATCGGGGGCACAACCTGATGGGCGCCGGACGTTCGATCGCAGTACAGAACTTCAACGAGCAAGCCTGCATCCTGGTACTCGGCGCGGCTTACAGCCTGTCTGCGGGTTTGGGGCTGCACACATTCGCGGCCATCACCGGGTTTGGCGTCACCGTGGCGCTGGTGATGTGGCTGATCAAACGCTGGCATGCACGCAACTGCGTCCGCCACCGTGCCGAGGTCGAACACCTGCTGCAGATCGCCCGCAACGACAACCTGCACGGCTGAACCGACTCCGGTGCGGCGCATGCGCTGAAAACCGGACGCAGTCGGCGCCGAAGGCGGCGCCGCGGATTTGCTGGTAAGGTTGCACTTTTCACTGCACACTACAAAAGACTGGAGCCCCGTATGTCCACTATCCATGATTTTTCGGCACTGCAGATGAACGGAAAGTCCATGCCTTTGAAGAAGTTCGAAGGCAAGCCACTGCTGATTGTGAACACCGCCAGCGCCTGCGGATTTACACCGCAGTTCGCCGGGCTTGAGGCACTGCACCAGTCCTACGGGTCGCGTGGGCTGGTGGTGTTGGGTTTTCCCTGTAACCAGTTCGGCGCACAGGACCCGGGCAGCAATGCGGAGATCGCCGAATTTTGCCAGCTCAACTATGGCGTGAGCTTTCCGATGCTGGCAAAAGTCGACGTCAACGGCGCACACGCCGACCCGCTGTACCAATGGCTGGCGGCTGAGGCCCCGGGGCTGCTGGGCAGCAAGGCAATCAAGTGGAACTTCACCAAATTTCTGGTTGCCAAGGACGGGGCGGTGCTGCGGCGTTATGCGCCCACCGACACACCAGAGAGCCTGGCAACCGACATCGAGGCGGCGCTGACTGCCTGACCGCAGCATGGTTCCAGCGACACGACGAGCGGGTCTGCCACTCAGGCCGTGAACAACAACGACTTTTCGACCCTGTTTGACCTGCTGCCGATTGGCGCGTACCAATCCAGTCCCTCAGGCAAGCAGTTGCGCGCGAACGCGGCACTGGTGCGCCTGAACGGTTACGACACCGAAGCAGAAATGCTTGTGGGAGTCAACGACATCGGCAAGGAGTGGTATGTAGCGCGGGACGCGCGCCAGCGCTTTCGCGACCTTATCGAACGCGACGGGCGGGTGGTCAATTTCCGCAGCCAGATCTACCGCCACAAAACACGCGAGCGCTGCTGGATCGTCGAAAACGCCCATGTCGTGTATGCCGCCGACGGTTCGGTGCGGTACTACGAAGGTACGGTGGAGGATGTCACCGAAGCGCACCAGGCGCAACTGGCACTGGAAGCCAGTGAACGGCGGTTTCGCGCCTTCACGGAAAAGGCTCAGGTGCTGACCCTGGTCTGTGATGCCGCCGCCACTGTGATGTACGCCAGCCCCGCCTCGACCACCATGCTGGGCCGAACGCCCCAGGAGCTGCGCGGGGGCAACGTTTTCCACTGGATGCACCCCGACGACCATGCAGCGGCGCGGCGCGACGTGGCCGAGGTACTTGCGAAGGAAAACCCTGGCACGGAGTCCGTGTACCGATATTTGCATCAAGACGGTAGCTGGCGTCACTTGGCGTCGCTGGCGACCAACTGCCTGGCGGACAGCGCGGTGCAGGGTATTGTGCTGAACTTCCGTGACGCGACGGAGCGGGTGCGCGCGGAGCAGGCCGAGCGGGCATTGCGCGAGACCGAGGAACGCTGGAAACTCGCGCTGGAGAGTACCGGAGACGGACTGTGGGACTTGAACATCGAGACCGGAAGCGCGACCTATTCCAGGCGGCTCCAGGAGATATATGGTTTTGCCGACGGCGAAACAGGCAACCGGACCGGACAATTCGACAGTCGAGTCCATCCGGATGACCGTTTGCAGCAGCAACAGGCCCGGCAAGCCCATCTGGACGGCGCCACCGCCACTTATGCCAGTGAGTACCGGGTGCGCTGCCGGGACGGCAGCTGGAAGTGGATTCTGTCGCGCGGCATGGTGATCCGCCGCGATGCACTCGGCAAACCGCTGCGCATGATCGGCACCCATACCGATATCGACTCACGCAAAAGTGCGGAAACAGCGCTGCGCGATCTGAACGAAGAGCTCGCCCGCAACACCAGCCAATTGCAAACGGCGCTGGGCAGCATCAGCCAGGGCATCTTCATGTTGGGGGCGGACGGGCGGTTGAGCACTTACAACGAACGCGCGCGTGAGTTGCTGGAACTTCCCGAAAACCTGCTGCAGTCGCGTCCGACGATGCCAGAAATCGGCCGCTTCCAGTTCGGGCACGGTGACTTTGGTGCTGGCGTCGGATGGGTCGATCAGGCGGCCCGCCGTTATGTGGCGTCGTCCGGCCGGGAGCCCATGCCGCCATACTACCTGCGCACCACCCGGTCGGGCCGCACATTGGAAGTGCGCACACAGACACTGCCCAATGGAGGCATGGTACGAACCTTCACCGATGTCAGCGACTACGTGCAGGCGGAGCGCTCCCGCAAGCGGCTGAACCTGCTGCTCGAAGCCACGCAATCGCTGGCCCGGGTCGGCGGCTGGGAAGTGGACGTGGTGACCGGGGAGGTAGTCTGGACCGACGAGGTGTACCGCATCCTGGAGACCTCGCCGCAGGAGTACACGCCAAGCACCGACACCACGATGCGGTTCTTTGCTGCATCGTCGGCGCACACCATCAGCGCCGCCATCCGGGAAGCGGAAGAAAACGGGCGACCGCACGACCTGGAGCTGGAAATGGTGACCGCCAGGGGCCGTCCGATCTGGGTCCATTCGGTCGGCCAGGTGAGCTACGAGAACGGACAGATCGCCAAGCGCACGTCGGTAATCCAGGACATCACCGAGCGCCGGCAGGCGCAGGCGGCGCTGCGTGAAAGCGAGGAACGCTGGAAGTTGGCGCTCGAGGGCGTGGGCGACGGTGTCTGGGACTGGTACATCCAGGCCGACGTTGAAGTGTTTTCGCAACGCTGCAAGGTAATGTACGGTTACTCCGAAGACGAGATTCGGGACAGCGCCAGCGCGTTTGACCGCCTGACGCACCCGGATGACTTGCCTCAGATGGAAAAGGATCTTCAGGCCCATTTTTCCGGCCTGACACCAACCTTTGCGAACGAGCGCCGCATCCTTTGCAAGGACGGAAGCTGGAAGTGGGTCCTGTCGCGCGGCATGTTGATCAGCCGCGACGAAGCGGGACGGCCACTGCGCATGATCGGCACCCATACCGATATCACGGCACGCAAGGACTCCGAGGCCATCATCTGGCAACAGGCCAACTTCGACAACCTGACCGGGCTGCCGAACCGGCGCATGTTGCGCGACCGGCTGGAGCAGGAGATCAAGAAGAGCGACCGCGAAGGCCGGCAACTGGCCGTGCTGTTCATCGACCTGGACCACTTCAAGGAAGTCAACGACACGCTCGGACATGAGGCGGGCGACCTGTTGCTGGTGGAGGCGGCGCGGCGCATCCGACACTGTGTGCGCGACTCCGACACGGTGGCACGCATGGGTGGCGACGAGTTCACCATCGTGCTGGCCGAACTGCAGGACGGCCAGTGGCTGGAGCGCATCACGCAGAACCTGCTCAACGCGATGGCGGCGCTGTTCCAGATCGGCAACGAGCAGGTCTACGTGTCGGCCAGCATCGGCATCACAATGTACCCGGCCGATGCGCGCGAGGTCGAGGACCTGTTCAAAAACGCCGACCAGGCCCTGTACGTTGCCAAAGGGGCCGGCCGCAACCGCTTCAGTTTCTTCACGCCGGCCCTGCAGGCGGCGGCGCAGAACCGGGTCCGGCTCGCCAATGACCTGCGCCAGGGTCTGGTCGACAACCAGTTCCATGTGGCGTACCAGCCGATCATCGACCTGCGCACCGGCAGCATTTCCAAGGCCGAGGCGCTGATCCGCTGGCACCACCCGACACGCGGCCTGGTCAGTCCGGTCGAGTTCATACCGATCGCCGAGTCCAGCGGCCTGATTGTCGAAATCGGCGAGTGGGTGTTCCGCCAGGCAGCCGAGCAGGCAAGGCGGTGGCGTTTGTCGCACCACCCGACGTTCCAGATCAGTGTGAACAAGTCGCCGGTGCAGTTTCACAACGACGCCGGCCGCCAGCTTGCCTGGGGCAGCCATTTGCAGGAACTGGGACTGCCAGGCGACAGTGTGGTGGTTGAGATCACCGAAGGCCTGCTGCTCGACACCAGCGCCAGCGTCACCACCCAATTGTTGCAACTACGCGAAGCCGGTGTCCAGGTGTCGCTGGACGACTTCGGAACCGGTTATTCCTCCCTCACCTATCTACAGCGTTTTGACATCGACTACATCAAGATCGACCAATCCTTCGTGCGCCACCTGATACCGGGCTGCACCGAGTTGTCGCTGTGCAAGGCGATCATCGTAATGGCGCATGAACTCGGCATGCAGGTGATCGCCGAAGGGGTGGAAACCAGCGCCCAGCGCGATCTGATTGCCGCCGCGGGTTGCGATTACGCCCAGGGTTTTCTGTTTTCGCCGGCCTTGCCCGCAGCGGCGTTTGATGAATTCATGGCTAATTGGCCCAAACCGAAAGCCTGAAAGTCTGCAGCGGCAACCGGCTCAGATAAGCAACATATCGTCCAGCACTTCGACCCAGTTCCGCACCGGCACATCGGTCCCGCTTTGCAGATGGATGATGCAGCCAATATTGGCGCTGACGATGGTTTGCGCCTGCAGTTCGCTCAGGTCCCGCATCAATGCGCTGATACGCGCCGCCCGCTGCGCGTACTGCGCGTCATTGCGCAATGGTTGTCCGGTCTACCGCTGTGGCAAAGGACACAGCAAGCCACCGCAGTCAGACAAATACTCGGGTGAATTGGTGCTCACGCCCCTGGAGCTGATCAACCGCATCGCCCAACTGGTGCCGCCACCGCGCACCCACCGGCATCGCTATTACGGCGTGCTGGCACCGAATTCGCCACTGCGTGCAGCGGTGAGGCGAAAAGCGCAGGATGCGTCGGTGGTGACGCCAGAGGTGGGCAGCCCCGCGACAGAGTGAGTGAATGCCAATGCCAATGCTGGCACGCCCGGCGCAGCAGTCGGAGTCGCAGTCGTAGTTGCCGGGTCTGGTGGTGTGCTCCAGCCTGCACCGCCAGCCAAACCCAAATCGCGCCCACCATCGCATTACCTGTGGGCGGCACTGATCGCCCGTATCTACGAGGTGTTCCCGCTGATCTGCCTACTGTGTGGGGGCCAGCTGCGCATCAATGCCTTGGCTGCGACATAACTTGAATACAAGTTAGTCTTCGCTGAAACTTCGTTTTCATTACATTGCGTGCCGACATTCACAAGATGCTGGAGCACATCGGCGTCGAACCCGAAGCACCGCGCATCACCCCGGCACGCGGACCACCGCTGTGGGAAGGTGAAGGTGCGCAGGAGGCGGGGGAGGGTGTGGAGGCTGAGCCAGACTGGGATCTGCCAACCCAATCACCGCCCGATTACCCCGACGATCAGCGCG
>JAJAZK010000071.1 GCA_026785765.1 Rhodoferax sp.
CACCACCACCGGGCCGAGCACTGGATCGTTGTGAGCGGAACCGCCAAGGTGACGCGGGGTGAAGAAACATTTCTGGTGTCCGAGAATGAGTCCACGTTTATTCCGCTCGGGACCAGGCACCGGCTTGAGAACCCGGGGCGCGTCGCCCTGGAAATGATCGAAGTGCAATCCGGCTCGTACCTTGGAGAAGATGATATCGTCCGGTTCGAGGATGTGTACGGAAGATAACGCCGGGCAATGGTGGCCGCTGTGATCAATCGGCTGGCGCGCACCGGCGCCGCCACTGGGGAATCGCATTGAAGAATCCGCTGCTAGGGAGCATCCGGAAAGTTTGGCGCCTGGCCCTGCGCAAGGCGTTCGCATTGTTGCCGCGATCCGTGCGGTTCGCGATTTTCCGCTCGTTTGTGGAGTGTGACCAGGCGCCAGACACGAGACTGGTGCTGAAGATCGCGGAGACGCAGGAAGAGCTGGAACAGTGTTTTTCGCTGCTCCACGACGCCTACGTTGGCGAGGGCTACATGAAACCGGCCGAATCCGGTCTGCGCGCCACGATCTACCACGCCTTGCCGACCACGACCACCCTGTGTGCCAAGTTCGAAGGTCAGGTGGTGGGCACGTTATCGCTGATTCGCGAGAGTGTGTTCGGTTTCCCGCTGCAGGCGATATTCGACCTCAAGGGGATTCGCGCGCGCGGCGGAAAGATTGCCGAGGTATCTGCCCTGGCGGTGCACAAGGATTTTCGCAAGACCGGCGGAGCGATCCTGTTTCCACTGATGAAGTTCATGTACGAGTACTGCACGACGTTCTTCGACACCCGGCATCTGGTGATCGCAGTGCATCCGACCCGCATCGAAATGTACGAGTCGTTGCTGTTCTTTGAGCGGCTGACCGAGAATAAAGTGGACAACTACGACTTTGCCAACGGCGCGCCGGCGGTTGGTGCGTCGCTGGACTTGCGCCACGCGCCAAGACACTACAAGAAGGTCTACGGGCAGAAAAAGCGCACCAAGAACCTGCACGATTATTTTGTGCGCTTGAAGCTGCCCAACATCCAGTTGCCGAATCGGCGTTATTACACGACCAATGACCCGGTGATGACGACCAAGTTGCTGGACCATTTTTTCAACCATCGTACCCAGGTGTTTGCAGGCCTTGGCATGCGCGAAAAGATCATGCTCCATTCGATCTATGACCTGCCAGAACATCAAAACATGCTGCCGGTGATCGACACCAGCGCCGAGACCGGACGGCACCTGCGCCAGCACCAACGTTATTCGCTCAAGTGCCCCGGCAACTTCCTGCTGGAGGTGGACGGCAAGTCGGCTCTGACACCGCTGCGCGTGGTGGAGCTGTCGAATTTCGGCTTTTTGGCCCACTCAAAGGCGGCGATTCCAACCAAGGTCTGGGGAGATGCCACCATCCAGCTTGGCAACAATGAGCAGTCCACGGTGCGCGCCATGGCAGTACGTGGCAAAGACAGTGGCGGCAACATTTTCTATGGCTTTACACTGGCAGAACCCGATCGCGCGTGGCGCAAGTTTGTCGGCGCACTGACGGCCGGCGTGACCCATGGAGACCTGGACCACGCCACACGCTTCCTGACCGACTGAACAGCACCCTGGGCGGCCCATCGCACCCACGCGACGTCGCTTACTTGATCCCGGCACGCTCCAGCAACTGCGCGACGAACTTGGAAGGGATCGCATAACTGATGCCCGACGGCTGGCTCAAGGCTCCTTCGCGCGTCCCCTTGATGAAGACCATGTTGACAACGCCTAACACTGCACCCGTTTCCGGATCGAACAAAGGACCACCACTGTTGCCGGGGTAGGCCGTACCGTCGAGCTGGAAGATATCAAAGGTACCAGCCCGAACGCTGCGAATCGTCGCCTCGTTGAGTTGACGGGAGGTCGGCGCCGGCATCGCCGCTGGAGTGATCGATGAAACGATTCCCCGGTGCGTCACGGCAGAAAATCCAAGGACACCCCCTATCGGGAACCCCATGAATGCAATCGATTGCCCTTCGCGCACCGTGTCCGAGTCGCGCAAAGTGGCCACCGGCACGGCGTTGCCATCAAATCGCAGCAGAGCCAGATCATGGACGCGGTCGACCTCGACGATGGTCGCCTTGCGCATGGACAGTTCCTGTCCGGCGGTCCGTACTTGAACTACCAGCGAAGAGCCTTCCTGATTTTCCGAAGAATCCGGCAAAACGTGGGCGTTGGTGATGGCGGTATTGCCGCTACCGGCCACAAAGCCGGTGCCGCGCAAACGGAAGCGTGGACTGTCGGTGGCGCGAAAGGTGCCGACGATCACGACCGATTGCTTGAGGCGCGCAACAGAATCTGCCAGGTCAGCGCGCGCTGGACCGCCCGCCAAAAACATCAGTGCAGCAGCCAACAACGAGCCCGCCCACACGCCGAGCCGCCAGCGCTGCAATGCGCAGGTCGGCCGCGGCAAATTACAAACCCTTGAGCAGCGTTGCGACATCGGACTGGCCACCAAACTTGTCCCCCAGCTTGGCCAGTTCGTCCAGGTCCTTGCGAGCAAGGTCTTTCTTGCCACCCTTGATGTGGATCTTGGCCATGTTCAGCTTGTAAATGGCGTTCTGCGGCTGCAATGCCAGCGCCTTGGTTTGCCACTCCAAAGCCTTGGCGTAGTCGTTCCTGTCAGAGTACAAGACCGCCAAGGTATCCATGAAAGCCGGTTGATTGGGTGCGAGCGCGATGGCTTTTTCGGCGTAAGCAATTCCACCTTCCTTTTTCAATTTTCCGGTGATCCAAGCCAAATTATTCAGCGCGACTGCATTTTGCGGCTGGTTCTGCACCACGGCTTGGTACTGCCGCTCGGCTGCAGCAAGGTCGTTTTTCGCCAACGACCCATCCCCCAGGTAAGTGCGGTACAGCACGTCCTTGGGGTTATCCTTGAGCCAGGTCGCGGTCAGCTTCTCCGCGTTTGCCGGCTTTCCGGCAGCGGTATACACAGCGTGCAACTTGATTGCGAACTGGGGTGAGCCCGTCTGCTTGAGCCCAGCCTGGTAGGCGTTCGCAGCCACATCCCATTTTTTCTGATTGGCCGCGATGTCGCCTTCAAACATGTAGCCCGCAACCTCCTTCGGGCTTTGCTTTTGCACGCCCCTGGAGATCCGTAAAGCCTCGTCGTAGTTCTTGGCATCCAGCGCCAGCAGCACCAAACCCCGCTCCGCCGCCAACATGTCGGGTTTGATCTCGAGTGCCTTGCGCAAAGCCTGCGCCGCCGCGACCTTGTTCTTATCGGCCATATAGGCATCGGCAAGGCGCATTTGTGGTATTGGGGACTGTGGCTGCATTGCAGCGACCTTCTTGAAGGTTGCCAATGCCTGGTTCGTCTCACCCGATGCCTGTTGCGCCCGTCCGAGCCCATCCAGCAGTTCGGCGTTTTCAGGAATCGCCGCGACCGCGTTCTGCGCAACCGCCACCGCCTGTTTGAAATCCTTGCTGCGCAAATGGAAATCGATCAACAACAGGCGCGGCCCGGGTTCGGTCGGGTTCGCAGTCACTGCGCGGGTGATGAGTTCGGCCACCTCCGCTTTCGGGCCGCCAGCGCGCGCGCGCAACTCCGCCAAGGCCAGAAGCGCCTGCCCGTTTTTCGGATCCTTTGCAAGCACCGCATCGAACCGTTTGCGGGCTTCGTCCGGCTTCTTCTCTGCCATGTCCAAAGCCGCCAGAGCGGCAACGGACGGAAAGTACAGGGGATCGATAGCGACAGAACGCTCGAAATTCTTGCGCGCGCCCGCCACATCATTCTTGGCAAGCAAGGTCCGCCCGCGCAAGTTCGCCGGCAACGGTTTTTCCGGCTGCTTTTTCTCCAGGGCGTCAATTGCCGCAATCGCCTTGTCATATTCCTTGCGCCGCAGATGGGCGCTGATCAGGGCCATGGTCGCCGTCGTGCCGACTTCTGACGCGGCAACATCCTGCAACTCCGCCAGGCCGGCATCCTCCCGACCGCTGGCCAACCGTGTCAGCGCCAGCGCCGTGCGCGCATTGTCATTTTTCGGGTTCTGCGTGACCGCTCTGTTGAAATAGTCTTCGGCTTTCTTGGTGTCGCCGTTTTGCAAATAGACCTCGCCGGCGATCGCGTTTGTCGCCGGATCGAGGTTGTCGCCCTTCAGTGCGGGTTGCAGCGTCGCCAGCGCCTTGGCCGACTGACCGGACCGCAAGTAGGTGCTAGCCAGAAGCCTTCGCCCGTGCAAGCTGTCCGGCGCCGACTGCAGCGCCTTGGCCAGGAAGACTTCGGCCTGCAGCAAGGAGTTAAAACGCAGTTCAAGCGCTCCTGCCAATTGCAGGACCAGCACGTTGTCGGGAACGAGCTTCACCAATTGTTGGGCCAGTTCCCGGGCCTGCTTGAAATCTTTCTTCTGGTATGCCAGCAGGGTCTCGAAATAGCGCGTCTGAACAGCGTTGGGAAAAATCTTCTTCAACTCGGCCATTTGCTTGGAAGCTTCTTCCAGTTTCTCTTGGCGCATCAACGTCGACATGATGGCCATGCGGGCATCGGCGTAATCCGGCTTGGCTTCGACCGCCTTGCGATAGGCAGCGAGCGCTTCGTCCGGCTTGCCCTTGCCACTCATCAACAGATCACCCTTCAGTTTCCATGCCTCATGGCTGCTGGGTGTTTTGCCCAGGATCGCTTCCGTTGCCACCAACGCGCCGTCCACATCGCCCTGGATCGCTTTCCCCCGGGCTTGGTAAAGCAGTGCCGGCATGTAGGTCGGGTCTGCCGCCAACGCAGCCATCATCGCAGCCTGCGCAAGGTCGGGCTTGCCAAGCACAAGGTGCGCTAACGCCAAAGACGTCTTCAGGTTGGCCTGTGCTGACGGCTGTGACAACTCAATCGCCGAGAACTCATCCACCACTTTCTTGAACTGCCGCTGCAGAAGCATTGCCTGCGCCAGCAGCGGAATAACCGCCTCTTGCGGATGTTTCAGTGTCATCGCCTTGCGCAGCTCGGTTTCCGCGCCCACAGGATCGCCAGACTTCAGTAGGGCCTGCCCCAGCAGGAAGCGCGCCTCGGGCAGCTCCGGGTTTACCTGCAAAGCGTTCTTGATCTGGATGACGGCCGCTTTAGGGTCGTTTTTGGCCAGGTAGTCGCGCGCCGAGGCCAACATGGCGTCGGGCTTGTCTGCCCCACAGGCGACCAGCAACATAGCCAGCGCCAACGCACCCAGCCGACTCCGACTTTTGAAAACAGACATGGTGTCTTTCATCATTTTTCCCCAGACAAGTAACGACGCCGTTCCGGCTTATTTCAATCCCAACCGGTGCATCAAATCGTACAACGTCGGCCGGCTCACGCCCAGCAGTTCCGACGCCTTGACGATGTTACCGTTGACACGCCCAAGTGCAGAAATGATGGCGCGTTTCTCCGCCTCGTCACGCAGCGTTCGCAGGTCGAGCGAACTGTCGGCAAAGTCCTGTTGAGGCGGGTTCAATCCGACTTCTTCCACCGAAATCTGGTTGCCGTCAGCCATGATCGTAGCGCGCTTGATGCAGTTCTCGAGCTCGCGGATATTGCCTGGCCAGTCGTGCATCTCAATCGCCCGAACTGCGTCTTCGCTCAAACTCATGGAACTCCGATTTTGCTCATGTGCAAAACGCCGCACAAACGCGTGAGCCAGCAACGCCGCGTCTCCGACACGATCACGCAAAGGGGGTATGTTGATCACGATCTCGGCGAGCCGGTAATACAGGTCCTCGCGGAAGCGGCCTGCCTTGGTCAGCGCCTTCAAGTCCTGGTGCGTTGCGCAGACGATACGCACATCAACCGGGATTTCCTGCCTGCCGCCAAGACGTTCGATGGTGCGCTCTTGCAAAAAGCGCAGCAGTTTGGCTTGCAACGAGATCGGCAAATCACCAATTTCGTCGAGCATCAAGGTGCCCCCATTGGCGGTCTCGATTTTTCCCAGCGTCAGCTTGGCTGCGCCGGTGAAGGCACCCTTTTCGTAACCGAAAAGCTCGCTCTCCAGCAAGTTCTCCGGAATCGCAGCGCAGTTGATCGCAACAAATCTGCTTCCCTTGCGCGGAGAAGCCTGGTGCAACCCACGCGCCAGAACCTCTTTGCCGGTCCCACTTTCTCCGAGCAACATGATGGTGGCGTTGCTGCTGGCGACTTTTTCAATGGTGCGGCATACCTTGAGCATGCCCGGATCCCGCGTCATCAGGCCCGACAGCGCATCTGGCTGCTGCATGGATTGCAGCCGTTTGTTCTCCGATTGCAACTCGGCCAGGCGAAACGCACGTTCCACCGTCAGGTTCAGCAACTCCGGCTCGAAAGGCTTGGCGAAAAAATCGTACGCCCCCAGCGCAACCGCGCGCAACGCATTGGATCGGTCGTTCTGCCCGGTGAGCACGATCACTTTCGTGTCCGGGTCCAGCGCCAGAATCTGCTCCAGCAGCTTGAACCCCTCGGAAACCGAGTCCGGATCGGGCGGAAGGCCCAGATCCATGGTCACCACGGCGGGAGTGCTGCGCCGCATTTGCACCAAGGCTGACTCGCGGTCATGCGCGGTGACGGACTCGAAGCGGTCCAATGACCACTTGATCTGCTTTTGCAGCGCAAGGTCGTCTTCCACGATCAAAAGAGCGCGCGATTTTTCCGTTGTCATGAGGCTCCGAGTGGTTGCAAATCCGAGTGCCGCTGAATTTCGAACAGCGGCAGCAGCATGGTGATCGTGGTGCCCTGGTTCACCTTGCTGATGACCTCGATTTTGCCGCCCAATTCTTGCACGTACTGAAAACTTTCATAGGCACCAATTCCCATTCCGGCCTTTTTGGTGGTCTGGAATGGCTTGAACAGGCGCTCCCGCACAAACTCTTCCGTCATGCCCTGACCCGTATCACCAACCTCGATCATTGCCTGGCCGGCGACCCGATCAAGCTTGAGCCAGACCCGGCCGTCCAGACTGGTTGCATCCAGCGCGTTTTGCACCATGTGCCCCACAATTCGTTCGATCCGCTCGCCATGCCCGCGCGTCACCACTGGCTGGGCGATGTCCACCTCAAGCCGACGGCCACGTTCTGACGCAGCCATTGCCATGCGGCGTGCGATATCCTCCAAATCCACCCCCACAACGGTCCCGGGAGGGGTAGCACCTTCGCGCAACTGCAACATCAACTGGCGCATGCGGTCCAGTGAGTTCTCCACCGTCAACAGCATGTCCTGCTGAAATTCAGGGTTATTGCGCAACCTTTCCGCGTTTTTCATCATCAGGGACAGCTGCGTGACGACGTTCTTCAGGTCATGCACGACAAACGCCGACATCCGGTTAAAGGCGTCAAACTTGCGCACCTCGAGCAAGGCCTCGGTAGCCTGCATCTGGGCCAAAAAACTGGCGGCCTGGCGACCCGCAGTCTTCAGCAGGTCATTCACCTCCCAGTTGACATCCATGCGTGCGCGCGCCCGGGCCAACACGACGAATCCGATCATGTCGTCGGACACGTTCAATGGAACAATCAACCAGGCTTGGGGAATATCCTGCAACCAGCCTGGCAACACCAGTTGCCCATAGCGCCGGGGAAAGGAACGGAATTCCTCCAGATTGACAACCCATCCGCTGTTTTTCAGGAATTCGCTCAACCCTGTGTCGGTGTTTTCGGGCACTGTACTAACGGCAATATTCCAGCGTGCCGTCTGCCGGTAACTGGTCTCGCCGCGGTTCTTCAACCACAATCCGCCGCCCGGGCTCTCCAGCATATCCGCCAGACCGCGTATCACCTGCTCACCCATTGCCTGTGGCGAGTTCTTTGCGGCCAGGGTTTGCGTAAAGCGCAACCACTCCTCGCGGTAGTCATACCGGTAGCGGAAGAAATGCTTGCCCAAAAAAACCCGCAGGCGCGCGCGCACGGTTGCCGACAAGGCCAGGATCATCATCACGACCAAGCCGAGAAACACCAGCCCGAGTTGCAGCGCGCGTCCCCAGTCGCCACCAAAGAACCGGACGTAATACCCCACACCGGAGATAAACAAAAGATACAACCCGGCGATCATCAAAGTGGCCGAGTGAAAGGCGGCCTTGCGGGAGATCTGTATGCGGTCAAGCCAATCACTTTGGCGCGAAGTTGACAAGACAAGAAAGGGCACAACCAGCGCGTGAATAGCACCACGAATGCTGAAGGCATCACCGTCGAGGCGGTTAAAAAGCACTCCTTGCGCATACAGGTAGATATCGAACAGGAAAGCGCCTGCCAGCCCCACGCTCAGCGGTTTGATGTTCCAGCGCGAGTCTTCAGAGACGTTGCGAAACAGTTGCTCCAGCAAAACCATGGCCATGACCGGAAGCGCCAGGGCGCTGAAAAGTGACAGCTTGCGGATGTGCTCCACGGGCCCGAGATCGAGCATCGACATGCCCGACAAGGTGCCTGCCACCAGCAACACCAACACTGCCGTGGGTACCAGAAGCGGCATGCCATTGCCCGCGTTGTGATGCTGGCGCACCTTGAGCAGAATCAGCAAGAACCAAAACCACGCGCCGTAACGCAGGACCTCGAAAGCGAACACAATATGCGGAACGATCCGATGCCCGAGTAATATCAGCGCCACCAGCATCCAGGCCCACACGGCACTGACCACCAGTGCAGACAGCAGTGCCAACCGTGGCAGTTCGCGGGGAGCGCGCAGGTATCCGCGGCCTACCAGGCTGAGCGCAAAAACCGAATACACCAGGCCAGCCAGGCCGTAACTCCAGGCTGTCAGCAGGAAATTATCGGAGTCCATGCATCAGCACAATTGGACGGTTGCCGCTGGTTCGACGGTCACACTTAATGCGCGCCCTTGGCCGTCAGGACTACGCCAACGGTCTCGAACAGAATTACCAGATCGAGAAACAAGGTGTGGTTCTTGACGTAGTACAAGTCATATTGCAGTTTTTCGGCCGCATCTTCCACCGATGCGCCATAAGGGTAGCGCACCTGCGCCCAACCGGTGACTCCGGGCTTGACACTCTGGCGCACCGCAAAGTACGGAATCTCCTGGGTCAAGCGGTCAACGAAATACGGCCGCTCGGGGCGTGGGCCGACCAGGCTCATGTCGCCGCTGAGCACGCTGAACAGTTGCGGCAATTCATCAATCCGCAGCTTGCGGATGAAACGGCCAACCCGTGTCACCCGATCGTCGTCGGCAGAAGCCCAT
This sequence comes from Rhodoferax sp., assembly GCA_026785765.1. GTDB lineage: Bacteria > Pseudomonadota > Gammaproteobacteria > Burkholderiales > Burkholderiaceae_C > CAISIP01. The sequence continues at coordinate 9,166 of JAJAZK010000071.1, forward strand.
CGCGGCTGGCCATCCTGCTCGGCATCGGTGCGCATGCTGCGAAACTTCACGACGTTGATGAGGCGTCCATTCAGTCCGACTCGTTCTTGCAGGTACAGAATCGGCGCACCACTCTCCAACAGGATCAACAGTCCGGCAATCAGGATGACTGGGGCCGCAAGCACCAGCAGAATCAATGCGCAAACGATGTCGAAGAGCCTCTTTACGACCGTGCGCAACAGACCCTGACTGAAGCCGTCACCAAAGATCAACCAGCCGGCGGACACCGAGTCGAGCCGTATCTGACCGAGTGTTTTTTCAAAATGGGTTGCCATGTCGACCACCTGAACTCCCTGCAACTTGCAATCCAGTAACTCCCGCAGTGGCATGCTGCCACCGCGTCGCTCAGTCAGCGCAACCACAATTTCGTCAACTTGTTGTTCCATCACGATGTCGGTCAGCGACATGTTGGGAGACAAAATGCCCCAGGCGGAAACTTCGGCCACGGATTCGTTGGGGCTGGCGTAATACCCTACCAGATCGACGTGAGGATCGGATTTCTGCAGTGTCCGGCCGACCAATTTGGCCCGGGTTCCGGTTCCAAACACCAGCACCCGTTGGCGCATCATCGAGTTGGCTCCTGCATGGCTCACGTGGACACGATGCGCCAACATCAGCAACAAGCCACCAAAAACCGTCAACATCACGATCTCTTGCTCCGTCACGCCTAGCGCGACCACCCGCAACACGGCATAGGCCACTGGAATCACGAGCACCAAAAACAACACGGCACGCGCCCACGACTGGGCAACCGACCGGTTGTGCACCCGCTGATAGAACCCGAGCGCGCCATTGATAACCAGTGCCAGTACCGCCAGCGCGGTTGCCGAGGGCAACGCTGCAGAAGCCGCATCCAGTTTCTGTTCGGCCAGCCAGACCACCGAAGCAATTACTGCAACAACCACCAGCCCGAGATCGAACAGGATCTGCAACAAGGTACGCCGGTGGATGTAATGATTGAAAATCTTTATCAAACTCTTGTCCCTGTTTTCCGTTCTATCGGGATGTCGACATGTTTCATCGGCGCTCGTTGGCAGCGCCACCCGGGATCGATCCGAAAGTGATGCTACATGACATGACCCGGTCGCCCCCACGCGCCAAACGGTCTGCGCTACCGGGGCCAGACAGTGCACCCGCCTGGATTGCAAAAAAAGACAACAAGTAAATCAGAAACGCTACCCGCGGAACATCCAAATAGCTGCTGGCGAGACCCACGATCAGCGCCCCGGCAACACTGGCCAGCAAACACAATGCCAACCAAGCATCCTGCCCCTTCATACTGCGGCTGCGCACGGCGGCGACCCAGAGCAAACCGACCGTCGGCGATAAACCAACCAGTCCACGCTCGACCTGCAGTTCCAGGAACATGCTGTCGGTATGCCATGGTACAAAGTAGTATTGTGCCGCAGGAAACCAGCGCGCCAGGCCGTGCGCGAAGTCCTCATTCGCCAGCAACTGGTGGTCCTGCCGGGTAGATACACCAAAGCCGGAGATGTCGACCTGTCCGGCAACACTGATGACCGGGAGCGACAACATTCCCAGTCGCCGGGCATACCATGGCTGCGCGGCAGACTTTGGCCCCGTCAACGGCAACGACACTTGGCGCCACTCGGCGAAAGAAGGTGTGGCGCGAAACACCCCACGCTGACATTGCCAGTCGTACAGCAGGTGGCGCTCACAAGCGATAAAAAGCGGTATCCCGCCGTGCAGGCATTGGCGCACCGGGTCCAATGGCAACAGGCAGTGGAGTGCGCGCGGCTTCGATAGCCAGTCGGCAAAATCCACTGGCAAAAACTGCCAGCAGCAGGAGGTCAAACTCTTCTACCAGCAGCCAACCGGTCCAGGGGGAGAAGTTCAGCCAGGGCAAGCCTGCTGGCACCAACACCAGCCACAGGTGGGGCCAGCGTGCGGTGGCCAGCACCACCAGCGTGATCCCGGTAAGGCATACAGCTGGCGTGACCGGATGGTGCCATCCCAAGAAAAGCGCCGTTCCAGCGCAGACGACCGCCAGCCCGGCCCATGGCAAACAGCGACTAGACAAGTACTTCCGGGCAGCTGGCGTGGCCCAGAAAAGCCTGCGGACTGGCACTGGCGCCGTAAGCACCCGATTGAAACACCACCGCCAGGTCACCGATTGCGGCGACTGGCAGTTGCATGCGGTCAGCCAACAGGTCGAGTGGTGTACACAACGGTCCTACCACCGACGCGATCTCCGTGGCCTGCCCGCCCTGCCGATTGCCGATGGTTACCGGATAGTTCTTGCGCACCACCTGGCCAAAGTTGCCCGCCGCCGACAAATGGTGGTTCAGACCGCCATCGGTAACGAGGTAGACCTGTCCGCGCGAGATCTTGCGATCAACAACACGCGTCACATACACACCCGCTTCGGCGACCATGTAACGACCGAGTTCGATCACAAACGCCACTTCGGGCATTTCCGACCGGGCGCGCTGCAGCAGCCGTTGCAGGTTGTCACCAATTGGCGCCAAATCCAGCCGTTGCTCACCAGGGAAATACGGCACGCCGAAACCACCTCCCAGATTAAGGAAGCGCACCGGCATGGATGTGTACTCGGCGAGCCGCAGCGCCAACTCGTAAGACTTGAGTTGCGCCTCGCAGATCGACTCGGCCCGCAGGTTTTGCGAGCCGGCAAACAGATGGAAGCCTTCAAACGCCAGACCGGCGTGGCGGATGCTCGCCATGAGCTGCGGCATCTGCTCCACATCCACACCGAACTGTTTCGGGCCACCGCCCATTTTCATGCCGGAGCCCTTGAGCTCGAAATCCGGATTGACGCGAACCGCCACCCTTGCCGCCACGCCAAAGTCGGCCGATGCTGCGGCGAGCACATCCACCTCGCGCGGCGACTCCAGGTTGACCAGCACACGCGAAGCGACCGCCTGGCGCAACTCCGGGTCGCGCTTGCCCGGCCCGGCAAAACTGATCTCTGCCGCGTCGGCGCCAGCGTCCAGTGCCACCTTCAGTTCGCCGCCAGACGCCACGTCGATGCCGTCCACCAACCCCGCCATGAACGACACCACGGCCGGCATCGGATTGGCCTTCATCGCATAGTGCAACTTGATGCCCTTTGGCAACGCCGCTCGAAGGCTTGCCACGCGCTCGCGCAGTAAACTGCGGTCGTAGGCGTAAAACGGGGTCTGGCCAACGCGCGCTGCCAGCAGACTCAGCCGCTCGCCCCCCACCACCAATTCACCACGGTCCACCGTGAACTGCTCCATGGCGGCGTGGACAAGGGAAGCGCGCAGGGAGACGGACATGGGGGCGATGCTCAGCGGCAAGTGGTTAAAAAGGAGTGCGTTGCGCCAACCAATCGGCGGCCAACAACTTGCGATCAATCTTGCCATTCGGATTACGTGGCAAGGGACCGCTGACAATCTCGAAACTGGCGGGAACCATATAGGCCGGCATGCGCGAGCGGCATTCGGCCAGCAGTGCGAGCGGCAGTGCGGCCGCGTCTACACCTGCGCCGTCGTCTGCGCTAACAGGTGTGGCTATCACATGGATCGCTTGGCCCAGGGTCGGGTTCTCCACGCCGAAAGCCGCGCACTCGCCCACCAGTCTGGTCGCGTACACGATCTCTTCGACCTCGGTCGGGCTGACACGGTATCCAGAGGTCTTCAGCATCTCGTCGCGCCGCCCGATGAAGTACAAGAAACCCTCGGCGTCCATGCGCACGGTGTCACCGGAGAACACGGCGTACTCCGGTAGTTGCAAGCCGCTGAAGCGTCCCGGCGCGTCGGACGCAAGCAACTTGTAACGCTCTGCGGTTTTTTCCGCGTCGTTCCAATAGCCCTGGCCGACCAGGGCGCCACGGTGCACCAGTTCGCCGGGTTCATCGGGAGCACACGGCGTTCCATCCTCCCGCAGCACCAGAATTTCGGCATTCGGAATCGCCTTGCCGATGGAGTCTGGTCGCCGCTCCACCTCTTCCGGCGGCAAATAGGTGGAGCGAAAGGCTTCCGTCAATCCGTACATCAGGAACGGTCGGGCCTTGGGAACCCGCTGGCGCAGCAGGGTCAAGGTTTCGCGCGGCATGCGGCCACCGGTGTTCGCAAAGTAACGCAGGTTGTCATTGATGAGGGCCGGCCATTCAAGCTGCGTCAACTGGATGAAAAGTGGTGGCACCGCCGTAAATCCGGTGACACCTTCACGCTCCATCGCCTTCAGTACGTCGCGTGGCATCAAGTAGTTAAGCAACACCACCCGCGCCCCGACATGAAACGCCGTGGTCAACTGGCTGAAACCTGCATCAAACGACAACGGCAAGGCCGCCAACAAGACGTCATTGGAAGTATTTTCCAGGTATGAGGCAACACTCTTCGCCCCGGCCACCATGTTCCGGTGCGACAAGACTACGCCCTTGGGCTTGCCTGTGCTGCCAGACGTATACAGAATCGCTGCCATGTCCACATCGATAACCCGGTGGCCCGAGCGCGTTGCGCTGGCCAGCAGGTCGGACCAGCCGGTCGCGGTCGGCGCGGCTGAATCGCGCACCGCTTCGGCCCCAAGGCTGGCAACTCCGGCTGTGAGCACAATATGCCGCAAGTCGCCGCAAGCGGCCAGTTCGGGCGACAGCAGCGCCAGCCGGTCTGGCGAAGTCACCAGCACCCGCACGTTGCAATCCTGCAGGATGAATGTGACCTGCTCCGGCTTCAACAGAGGATTGATCGGAACGAAGACACAACCAGCCGCAGGAGCACCGAAACTGGCAACCACGGTCTCGACACGTTTCTCAAGGTAAATCGCGACCCGCTCGCCGCGCGCAAGTCCCAGCGCCATCAGACCCGCGGCAAATTGCTGCACCGAATCAGCCAAGGCAGCGTAGCTAACGGACGTCCCACCGGCGCTGAGCGCGACGGCTTCAGGCTGCACAGCAGCGGACGTCCAGACAAGTTCTTGCAGCAGGGTTGATTCAGGCATGGTTCCAGCCGCGACAAGCGACGCTGGTTGGCAAACAAGGGAATTGGGAAAAGTATCTCACAGCGACTGCGGGCTATTGGCCCCTAGAATGCCCAAACTGTTAAGTAGCCTGTCGGAGACGAAATTGAACATAGAGGAAGAAGTCCTGCGCGTGCTGGACGAAGTGCTGAGCTTAAATGGCCGAACCATCGCGTTCACGCGCGACACGCCACTTCTGGGTGCCATACCGGAACTTGATTCAATGGCCGTCGTAAGTTTGATCACGACCCTGGAAGATCAGTTTGGTCTGGTGGTCGACGACGACGAAATTGACGGCGCAACCTTTGCCACCGTCGGCTCACTGGCAGACTTCGTCACGGCCAAACTGGCTGACTGATCCATTCCTCCACCTACTGAAGACTCAAGAACCCCATGAAAATTACCGTTGTAGGAACTGGATACGTTGGCCTGGTCAGTGGCGCCTGCATGGCCGAAGTGGGCAACGACGTGTTGTGCCTGGACCTGGACGCCGCAAAAATCCGCACCCTGCTGGAAGGCGGCATACCCATCCACGAGCCGGGTTTGCTGGAGATGGTCCGCCGCAATGTCGCTGCTGGCCGCCTGCACTTCACCACCAATGTGGAGCAGGCGGTACAACACGGCACCATCCAGTTCATCGCCGTCGGGACGCCGCCCGACGAGGACGGCTCGGCCGATCTGAAATACGTGCTGGCAGCGGCCCGCAACATCGGGCGCCTGATGACCGACTACAAGGTTGTGGTGGACAAAAGCACGGTGCCAGTCGGCACTGGCGACCTTGTGAAGGCTGCCATCGTTGAAGAACTCGGCAAGCGCGGCTTCGAAACCCAGTTCAGCGTGGTCTCCAACCCCGAGTTCCTCAAGGAAGGTGCTGCGGTGGAAGACTTCATGCGGCCGGACCGCATCGTCGTCGGTGCCGACAACGAGCAGGCGATCTTCCTGATGCGCGCCCTCTACGCGCCTTTCCAGCGCAATCACGAACGCCTGATCGTGACCGACGTGCGCAGCGCCGAGCTGACCAAATACGCAGCCAATGCGATGCTGGCCACCCGCATCAGTTTCATGAACGAGTTGGCCAACCTGGCGGAAAAACTCGGTGCAGACATCGAGATGGTGCGCCAGGGCATTGGGTCCGATCCGCGTATTGGCTACGACTTTCTGTACCCCGGTTGTGGTTATGGCGGCTCCTGCTTTCCGAAAGATGTAAAGGCGCTGATCAAGACCGCGTCCGACAAGGCCGGAATGGAGCTCAAGGTCCTCGGGGCTGTCGAAGAGGTAAACGATGCGCAGAAACGCGTGTTGACCCACAAGATCACGCGCCACTTCGGCGCCGACCTCACAGGCAAGCACTTCGCTCTGTGGGGGCTGGCCTTCAAGCCCAATACCGACGACATGCGCGACGCGCCCAGCCGCGCGCTGCTGGATGACCTTTTTGCGGCAGGGGCAACCGTCACGGCTTATGACCCTGTTGCCATGCCGGAGGCGAAACGAATCTTCGGCGATGAGCCGCGCCTGCGCTACAGCAGTAAAGCCATGGACGCCCTGGACAGCGCGGACGCGCTCGTCATCGTCACGGAATGGAAGGAATTCCGCAGCGCCGATATGGACACGATCAAACAAAAGCTCAAGACGCCACTGGTGTTTGATGGTCGTAACCTGTACGACCCAAAGTTTGTCCGCTCGCGGGGCATAAACTATTTTCCGATAGGACGCTGATGCGGCTGACGCGGCCACGGTGACTCCCGCCCGTCCGAACTTTGGCGCTTATGCCCATTCAACCCGAGGCATTCTTCCTCGCTGCCGACGCCGGTCGAGCAGGCCAGCGCATGTGCCTGTTCCATCCGCCAGACACTGCGCCGTCAATCGGCTCCGTACTGTACGTGCCTCCGTTCGCAGAAGAGATGAACAAGGCCCGCCGCATGGCGGCGCTGCAGGCACGCGCGATGGCACAGGCCGGTTTCGCGGTACTGCAGATGGACTTGCTGGGTTGCGGCGACAGTTCCGGAGACTCGACCGACGCGACCTGGCAGGACTGGGTCGGCGACGTGGTCCAGGGCGCCCGATGGCTACGCGAGCGCAGCGCTGCAGCGCTGTGGTTGTGGGGTCTGCGCACGGGCTGTCTACTGGCCGCCGACGCGGCGCGCCACTTGCCCGGTCCGAGCCATTTCCTGTTCTGGTCGCCGATGGCTTCCGGCAAGACCCAGTGGCAGCAATTCCTTCGTCTCAAGCTCGTCGGCGACATGCTGGGCGGCAATACAAAAGGCGTCAGCGAGGCTTTGCGCCAACAACTCGCAGCCGGAGAAAATATCGAAGTCGCGGGGTATGGCGTCTCGCCAGGCATGGCGCGGGGCCTTGAGCACGCGGTACTGGCGCCACCGCCGCTGGCGTCAGCGGACCCTGTGCGCAGGCTGGAATGGCTGGAGCTTTCCACGCGCGAGGACGCGAGCTTGAGCCCGGTCGCGCAAAAGGCCTTGCGCCAGTGGGAGCAGGCCGGCTTTGCCGTGCGCAGCCGAATCGCCCTTGGCCCGTCGTTCTGGCAGACGACCGAAATAGAAGACGCGCCGGCGTTGATCAGCGCATCGCTGGAGGCCATCGGCAGCGCGGCGCATTCACCGGCGTCGGCCGAATGACATGGAACTGCGCAGAAACCTGCAGCGCTTTCTCAGTCCGTTCCGGGAGTTCGGCTTGCTGGCGGGTGCCCTGTATGCGGCAGACCGCCTGCTGCGACCCTTGTCGCCGGGCCTGGGCATCTACTGTTATGAATTCATGGTGCAGCCGATTGGCGACAAGGCATTGTTGCCGCCCAACCTGGCGAAAAACCTCCGATTCACCGAAATCGGGCGCGGGCACCCGGCGGTGGCCGCCATGCCGGCGCGCCCGGAGATCAAGGCGTCACGTTTCGATCAAGGTGCGATCTGCCTTGGTGCGTACCGCAAGGACACGCTGATCGGGTATGCGTGGTTCTGTTTCAAGGTCTACGAAGAGGACGAAGTCCGCTGCACCTACGAATTGACGGAGCCGGCGCGCTCGGTATTCGATTTCGACTTCTACATCCTGCCCGAACACCGCATGGGAATCGGCTTCCTGGCCATATGGCATGGCGCCAACGCGTATCTGCGTGAGCGCAACATCCGTTATACCTTTAGCCGCCTGACCCGGTTTAACCTGGCCTCGCGCAAGGCACACGCCCACTTGGGCTGGAAGCGCGTCGGCCGGGCCGTGTTTTTCCAGGCATGGAAGCTCGAACTGATGCTGGCCGACATTACCCCATTCGTGTTCCTGTCCATGCGCGGCGGCAAGCGCCCGCGCCTGCGGCTGTCGCCGGAGAAGTTGAGCGCCACCGGGGCGCTGCCCGGCGACGATATGCGATGATGACTACCATCCGCATTGAGCCGGTATCCACAGAAGGGGTCGATTTGGACAGCGAAGCAGAAATTCTCGCAAAATTCATCCGCGAGGAAACCGGTTATAGCGGTCCGCTGGATCCGGACATGGACATGCTCGAGGCCGGCATACTGGACTCGTTCACTATCGTGTCCCTGGCCATGTTTGCGCAGGAGCAGTTTGGCGTCGAGTTCGAGGGCGAGGAAATCGTCCGGGAGAATCTCGCGCACCTGTCCAGCCTGGTGGCTTTGGTACGGAAGAAGCAGACCTCCGGTGGCAGCCCGGCCTAGCGCGGCCAGGGCGCCGTTGGCGGCAGGGCCTGCCCCAGACGCCGCCCTGCGGCACTCCACCCCCCATCCGAATGCCGCGAGCGCCTGCCCAGACCGCAGTTGAAGAAAGGTTCAATACGATGCCCGCCTCGATTCCCCGATACCTTGCCGAAACCGCCCAACGCCTGCCGGACAAGACCGCCGTCGTGTCGAAAGACCGCTCGATCACCTTTGGCGAGCTGCATGCCGAGGCACTGTCCGGTGCCGAGTGCCTGCGCGAGATCGGGATCAAGACGGGCGACCGGATCGGCATCTGCATGGACAAGACGGTCGACCAGATACTGGCCATCCTCGCCGTGCTGTATGCGAATGCCGTGGTGGTGCCCATACTGCCGCGCCTGAAGGGTCCCAACATCCGGCACATCATCGAGAACTCGGGCATGTCGGCCATGATCACCGATGCCGAGCGACTGAATGAGGTCGTGGAGTTTGAACAACTCGCGCGCCTGATAGTCGGCCATGGCGAGATCAGTAACAACTGGCCCAACCTGCCCTATCTGCGCCGATTCATCCAGCCGCGCGCATTATTTGAC
>JAJAZK010000072.1 GCA_026785765.1 Rhodoferax sp.
CCGTGGAGACGCTTTACGATGCCAAAGCTCACTACAGCCGCTGACACCGCGCACGGACTGCGCGACGTCCCCATCCGGGTCACCATCGTGACGATGGATACCCACCTGTCCACCTCGGTGCAGCGGGCCAGCGGCCAATTGCGAAAAGAATTTCCCGGGCTGCACGTCTCGCTGCATGCGGCTTCCGAGTTTGCCAATCATGACGCCGTGATTGCCCGCTGCAAGGCCGATATTGCCCAAGCCGATATCGTGGTGGTGGGCATGCTGTTCCTGGAAGACCACTTCCTGCCAATTCTGGACGATCTGCGGGCCCGCCGTGAGCATTGCGATGCGATGATTTGCATGGCATCTGCCACGGAGGTCGTGCAGTTGACCCGACTGGGCCATTTCGACATGGGCAAACCCGCCAGCGGCCCGATGGCATTGCTCAAGAAGCTGCGCGGCAAAAAGGAAAAAAACTCCACTGGCGGAGCCGCCCAGATGAAGATGTTGCGCCGCCTTCCTCAGATGCTGCGTTTCATCCCCGGCACAGCGCAGGACGTGCGCGCCTATTTCCTCACTTTGCAATACTGGCTGGGTGGGTCGGACGACAATGTGCTCAACCTCGTTCGCCACGTCATCGACCGTGGCGCCAGCGGGCCCCGCAAACACCTGCGCGGTTTTGTCAAGGTTGCGGCTCCCGTCGACTATCCGGAGGTGGGTGTGTACCACCCGCGCCTGAAAGGGCGCTTTGCGGAAGAGGCCGGTGTGTTGCCAGCCCCCGCCCGTGCGGCGCTCAAAGGCACGGTAGGACTTCTGGTGTTGCGCTCGTATCTGCTCACCGGAAATTCTGCACACTACGATGGCGTGATCAGCGCCATGGAAGCGCGCGGACTACGGGTCATCCCAGCGTTCTCCGCCGGACTGGATGCGCGCCCCGCGATTGAGGAATTTTTTGTCAAGAACGGGCATGTCATCATCGATGCCATGGTGTCGCTGACTGGCTTTTCGTTGGTGGGCGGGCCTGCCTACAACGACTCAAAAGCCGCCGAGGAGATTCTCGCCCGGCTGGACGTACCCTACGTGGCGGCGCAGCCGGTGGAGTTCCAGACCCTGGAGCAGTGGGGTGGCTCGGACCGGGGCTTGCTGCCAGTGGAGAGCACCATCATGATCGCCATCCCCGAGCTTGATGGCTCCATCAGCCCCATCGTGTTTGGTGGTCGCCCGGGCGCGCCCGGGGTGACCTGCACCGGTTGCAGCCACGCCTGTACCTTCCACGACGCAGACAACACCCAGGACATGGCGTCCTGTCCCGAGCGCGCGGTCATGCTGGCGGCGCGGGTGGAGAAACTGGTTGCGCTGCGACGCAGCGCGCACGCCGCTCGCAAGGTGGCCGTGGTGGTGTTCAACTTCCCGCCTAACGCTGGAAACATCGGCAGTGCCGCGTACCTCAGCGTATTCGAGTCGCTGTTCCATACGCTGACTGCCATGAAGGCCCAAGGTTATACCGTGGACATGCCGTGCGATGTGGATCAGTTGCGCGAACAGATTCTTCATGGCAACGCCCAGCAGTACGGTGCGGATGCCAATGTGCACACCTTGATTTCCGCCAATGACCATGTGCGCCGCGAGCCCTGGCTAAAAGAGATTGAAGCCCAGTGGGGTCCTGCACCGGGACGCCAGCTCAGCAATGGCCAGTCAATTTTTGTACTCGGCAAAGAGTTTGGCAACGTACTGGTGTGCGTGCAGCCGTCTTTCGGCTACGAAGGCGATCCGATGCGGCTGCTATTTGAGAAGGGGCTCGCCCCGACCCATGCGTTCTCTGCCTTTTACCGCTACCTGCGCGAGGACTTCAAAGCCCACGCCGTGTTGCACTTTGGCACCCATGGGGCACTGGAGTTTATGCCTGGAAAGCAAAGTGGCATGGCGGGCAGCTGCTGGCCCGACCGGCTGATCCACGACCTGCCCAACATGTATTTGTATGCCTCCAACAATCCGTCGGAGGGGGCGATTGCCAAGCGCCGCAGTGGTGCCACCCTGATCAGTTACCTGACGCCTCCGATTGCCCAGGCGGGCTTGTACAAGGGTCTGAATGAGGTCAAGGCGTCCATTGATCGCTGGCGGGCGCTGGAGCCGGGCGCACAGGAGCGCACCGAGCTCGCGCTGCTGCTGCAGGCGCAGGCAGCCGCCATGGACCTGGTGCCTGCGGAGCCGCTATGGAGTGCGGGCGACGCTGGCGCATTGGACGCCCAGGTGGCGCAATTGGCCGATGACCTGCTGCAACTCGAGTACGAACTGATTCCGCACGGCCTGCACGTCGCCGGTCGGCCACCGTCTGTGACCGAGCGTGTGGACATGCTGCTGGCATTGGCCCAGGCAAGCCATGCGCTGGTGCTACCGCGCGAAGTGGTGCAGACGCTGGTAGACGGTGGCGACGTGGACGTTGCGCTGCGCGCCGGACACCTGCCGCATGACGCGCAGCACCGCGACACCCTGCACGCGCTGCGCGAGGCAAGCCAATGGCTGGCGAAGGACTCCGAGGTGAATGCGATTCTGCGCGCCCTCGATGGCCGCTACATCCGGCCCGCGCCGGGCGGCGACCTTCTGCGCACGCCCGAGGTGCTGCCCACCGGCCGCAATATTCATGGCTTCGATCCGTTCCGCATTCCCAGCGCGTTTGCAGTGCAGGATGGACGCAAGCAGGCCCAGCGTCTGCTGGACCGTTATGCTGCGGACGGTAATCCCCTGCCGGATTCCATCGCCATGGTGCTGTGGGGCAGTGACAACCTGAAGAATGAAGGCGCACCGATCGCGCAGGCCCTGGCCCTCATGGGCGCTGCACCGCGCTTTGACAGTTATGGCCGCATCGCAGGTGCCACACTGATTCCCCTGGAAGAATTGGGCCGGGCCCGCGTGGATGTGGTCATCACCCTCTCAGGCATCTTCCGGGATCTGATGCCGTTGCAGATCCGCATGCTGGCAGAGGCTGCCTATCTTGCTGCTGCAGCAGATGAGCCATTGCACCTCAACCCGATCCGCAAACACGCGCTGGCTCACCAGCAGGAGCATGGGTGCACGCTGGAGATTGCCGCCCTGCGCGTGTATGGCAATGCCGAGGGAGCCTATGGCGCCAACGTCAACAACCTGATCGAGAGCAGCAATTGGAACGAGGAAGGCGAACTGGCCGAAACCTACACCCGACGCAAAGGTTTTGCGTATGGTCGCTCCGGTCGCGCAGAACAACGCACTGCGTTGCTGCAAAGTGTGTTGAGTAAAGTGCAGCTGACCTACCAGAACCTCGACTCGGTCGAACTCGGCGTGACGACGGTGGACAACTACTTTGACACGCTGGGCGGCATCACCCAGGCGGTCAAGGTGGCTCGCGGTGGCAAGACACCGCCGGTTTATATCGGGGACCAGACCAAGGGCGACGGCGCGGTGCGATCCCTTCAGGAACAGGTGTCGCTGGAGACTCGCACGCTCATGCTCAATCACAAGTGGTACGAGGGCATGCTGGAGCATGGCTACGAAGGCGTGCGGCAGATCGAGGTGCATGTCACCAACGCGATGGGCTGGTCGGCCACCACCGGTCAGGTGCAACCTTGGGTCTACAAGCAATTGTCTGAAACCTTCATGCTTGATCCGGTCATGCGCGAACGGCTGGCCAAGCTCAACCCCACCGCCTCCGCACGGGTAGCCAACCGGCTTCTGGAAGCGTCGGAGCGCAACTACTGGCAGCCCGATGCCGACACATTGCAAGCCCTGCGCCAGGCCGGCGAAGAGTTGGAAGACCGCCTCGAAGGCGTGTACGAAGGAGTCCCAGCATGACAGAAACTGCAACCGTTCCCGTGTCCGCTATCCGGCGTGGGGGACGTCCCGTTGACGGCGAGGGCAGTGTGCAGGTACAGCTCGACCCCGCAGTCAAGATTGGGACTGCCAAGGTGTTCGCCATCTATGGCAAGGGCGGTATTGGCAAGAGCACCACGTCGAGTAATTTGTCAGCGGCTTTCTCCAAACTCGGCAAAAGGGTGCTGCAGATCGGCTGCGACCCCAAGCACGACTCCACCTTCACGCTGACGAAAAAGATGTTGCCCACCGTCATAGACGTATTGGAGACGGTGGACTTCCACGCCGAGGAGTTGCGGGTGGAAGACTTTGTGTTCCCGGGTTACAACGGCGTGATGTGCGTCGAGGCCGGTGGCCCTCCTGCGGGAACCGGCTGTGGCGGCTACGTTGTGGGCCAGACCGTGAAACTGCTCAAGGAGCACCATCTTCTGGAAGATACCGATGTGGTGATTTTTGATGTGTTGGGGGACGTGGTGTGTGGCGGCTTTGCGGCACCGCTGCAGCATGCGGACCGCGCGTTGATCGTCACCGCCAACGATTTCGACTCCATCTTTGCCATGAACCGCATCGTTCAGGCCATTGGCGCGAAAGCCAAGAACTACAACGTGCGCCTGGGTGGCGTGATTGCCAACCGCAGCGCAGCCACCGACCAGATCGACAAGTACAACAACAAGATCGGCCTGAAGCTGGCTGCGCACTTTCCGGACCTGGATGTGATTCGCCGCAGCCGCCTGAAGAAATCCACCCTTTTTGAAATGGAATATTCGCCCGAACTGGAGGCCGTGCAGAAGGAATACATGCGCCTGGCAGCCTCCCTGTGGCTGGGTACCGAACCCCTGAATGCCGTCCCGATGAAGGACCGTGATATTTTCGACTTGCTCGGATTTGATTGAGTGATTTTCAATGAACAACCTTAGTTACGAACTGCGACGCGCTCAGATCGAAACTTATTTTGATCGGACGGCTGCTGCTGCATGGGCCAAGCTGACCTCCGACGCGCCCGTTGGCCGTATCCGCGCGACGGTGCGGGCTGGGCGCGACCAGATGCGCGCCACACTGTTGTCGTGGCTGCCTGACGACTTAAGCGGCAAGCGGATTCTTGACGCAGGCTGTGGCACCGGTGCTTTGGCCGTGGAGGCCGCTCGCCGTGGCGCGGAAGTAGTGGGTATTGACCTGTCACCCACCCTGGTGGACTTGGCACGTACGCGACTGCCTGCGGAACTTGCCTCCCGGATCGATCTACGAAGCGGCGACATGCTGGACGATGCACTTGGGAAATTCGACCATGTGGTGGCAATGGATTCCATCATTCATTACGAGACCGAAGATGCCGTGCGGGGGCTGTCTCGTTTGGCACAACGCACCTCCGGGTCTATCCTGTTTACCTTTGCACCACGCACGCCCATGCTGGCGGCCATGATTTCGTTGGGACGACTGTTCCCCCGTGGCGACAAGGCACCCTGGCTGGAGCCCATGTCAGAGGAAAAGATTGCCAAGTTGATGGCAGCCGATACATCGCTGCAAGGGTGGACGGCTGCACGCACACAGCGGGTTTCCAGCGGCTTTTACAAGTCCAAAGCGATGGAGTGGAAACGCGCATGAGAAAGGCAACTTTCTCCAATCTGGCGCGCCAATTGCCTTCGGCGTGGCTTCCGTTTGCCGATGTGGCAAGTGCCGACCTGCCCATGGCACGCTTGCTGCGTCTGTCATTGTTCAAGGTCACGATGGGCATGACCACGGCGCTGATGATTGGCACGTTGAACCGGGTCATGATTGTCGAACTGGGTGTATCGGCCTGGTTGGTCGCGCTGATGCTGGCCTTACCCTTGCTGGTAGCGCCGTTTCGCGCCATCACGGGCTACCACTCGGATACCCACCGCTCGGCTTTCGGCTGGAAGCGCCTTCCCTTTATGTGGGGCGGAACCCTGATCCAATTTTTTGGTCTGGCCATCATGCCGTTTGCACTGTTGGTCTTGTCTGGGCAGGGGGCCGTGCCCGTGCCTGACATCGTCGGCCAGGCTGCTGCGGCGTTGGCGTTTCTGGCTGTGGGTGCGGGTTTGCAAACCTCTCAGACCGCGGGACTGGCCCTTGCCACTGACCAGGCCAGCGAGGAAACGCGACCGCGGGTGGTCGCGCTGATGTACAGCATGCTGCTCGCTGGCGCCGTGATCGGCAGCTTGGCCTTCAGCTTCCTGCTGGCAGATTTCACACCAAAAATACTGATTCAGGTGGTCCAGGGCTTCGCATTGGTCGTTTTGGCCCTGAATGTGGTTGCGCTTTGGAAGCAGGAACCACGTAACGCACAGCGTGCAGCGGCCATGAAGACCGAGAAAGCGCCTCCGTTCGAAGAGGTGTGGCGCGGCTTTATCGGTGCGCCCAAGGTGAAACGCTTTTTGTGGGCCACCGGCCTTGGCACCATGGCGTTCAACATGCAGGACATTATTCTTGAGCCCTATGGCGGAGAAATTCTGGGACTGAGCGTGGGCGCAACCAGTGCGCTCACCGCCATGCTGGCCGGCGGCGCACTGACCGCTTTTTTGCTGGCCGGCAGGTATTTGGCTCGCGGCATTGACCCCATGCGCCTGGCCGCTTATGGCACGTTGTCAGGTTTGCCTGCATTTGCTGCCGTTATATTTGCGGCACCACTGGATTCCGGTTTGATTTTCAGGCTTGGCGCGTTCGGCATCGGTTTTGGCAGCGGCCTGTTTGCCGTGGGTACCCTGTACACCGCCATGCGCATTGGAGAAGGCCGCTTTGTCGGTTTCGCCCTGGGTGCCTGGGGCGCGGTGCAGTCCGTCGCTGCCGGCCTTTCCATGTTCATTGGCGGCAGCCTGCGTGACATCATCAACAGCCTGGCCATGGATGGCTCACTCGGCAGCGCGCTGGCCAACGCATCCACCGGCTACAGCTTTGTCTACCACATCGAGATGTATATGCTTTTCATCACGTTGGTCGCCGTCGGCCCGCTCGTGCGACGCAGTTCGTCACCCGTCTCCCCGTCAACCAAACAGTTCGGCATGCCCGATCTGCAAGGCTGAGTTATTTCGCAACCCAGGAGAAAATCATGCAAGTAGGCACAATAACCGGCTATGTAGATCTAGCCCAGATCATTCTTTATGCGTTCTGGGCGTTTTTCGCCGGAATCATTTTCTACCTGGTTCGGGAAGGCCACCGCGAAGGCTACCCGATGGAGTCAGAAGGTCCGGGCAGCGCGGTTGTTACTGGCTGGCCCATTCCCGAGCCTAAAATCTACAAGCTGGCCGGCGGCAAAGAAGTCATGATGCCCGACCCGACGCGCAGCGAGCCGCCTATCAACAACCGCCGTGACGGAACCTCCTACGGAAACCCTTACATTCCCATTGGCGACCCCATGACCAACGCCACAGGACCTTCCTCGTATGCGATGCGGGCCGATGTGCCGGATATGGATGTCCACGGTCAGCCCATCATTCGCCCCTTGCGCGCACTGAGCGACTACGGTGTATCGACCCATGACACCGATCCGCGCGGCTTGTCGGTCATTGGCGGTGACGGCAAAGTGGCTGGAAAAGTGGTGGACATGTGGGTCGACACCTGCGAAATGATGTTCCGCTATATCGAAGTAGAAACCAATGCGGGCGATTTGACCCGCAGGGTGCTGTTACCGGTGCCGTTTGCGCGCATCCAGAGCGACTGTGTCAAAGTCAACAGCATCTTTGCGGCACAGTTCGGCGCTGTGCCCGGCATCAAGAACCCCGAACATGTCACCCTGCTGGAAGAAGATCAAATTTCCGGCTACTACGGTGGCGGCACCCTGTACGCCCACCCGGATCGCTCAGAGCCCATCCTATGACGTCTCTCAACAATGGCCACGAGCACGAATTCGAGGCGGAGATCGGCTTGCCAGAACCCCTTCCCAAGGCCGAACGCATGATCTGGCAATCTTCGCCGAATGTGCGCGAGACGGCGATTCACATGTTCCACATGCGCAAGCTGGTACTCTATTTCATCGCGCTGGGGGGCGTGCGTGTTGCATACCTTTCGGCCTCGGGGGTAGCTTGGGATGCGGTGCTGATTTCCATGCTGCTGCCGGTGGGCTTGGCGCTGATCGCTCTGGCAGCTACTTTCACGTTGGCCTGGCTCACGGCCACCACCACGGTCTATACGTTGACTGACCAGCGGATCGTCATGCGAATCGGGATCGTGCTGACGCTAACCTATAACTTTCCGCTGCGGCTGATCGAATCGGCCGGACTCAAGGCGGGCGCTGCGGGATTTGGTGACATTCCGATTGTGCTCAAGGGCGACACCCGAATCGCGTGGGTTCATCTGTGGCCGCATGCCCGCGCCTGGCGACTTGCCAAGCCCGAGCCGATGATGCGCTGTATCCCTGATGTGCAGCACAAGGCGCAACAGCTGGCACAGGCCTGGTCGCAGGCGACCGGCGTTGCCGCCGCGCCATCGGCCGATAAAAAGACCAATGTCCGTCCCGTACGCTGGAATCCGAGCCTGACATGAAAACAAGCGCGCTGCAATCCCCGGCCCCCGATACCTTCCCGCAGTGGGTACTGTGGTGTGTGGGCAGCCTCCTGGCGTTTAGCTTGATTGCCGTTGGCTTGGTGCGTATTACCGGCAACGGCCCGGACCAGCTATCTGCCGCCATTACCGCAGAACGGTCGTTGCGCTTTGAGGACCGGCCAGACGGGGGAGTTTCCGTCATCGACGGAAATACCGGCCAGCTTCTCACTGTGATGCGCGGCGAACAGGGCTTTCTGCGTGGGACGGTACGCGCCTTGGCGCGTGACCGTCGCTCACACCAGATCGGCGCGGAGTTGCCGTTTCGATTGATTGCACGCACCGACGGCCGTCTTGCCCTGTACGATCCCCTGACGGGCCACCGCGTTGACCTGGAGTCTTTTGGCCCTGACAACGCTGCGGTATTTGCGCAGTTCCTCACCGTGAAACCAGCAGCTGGGTCAAACTGATCCGACTGGAGAATTTATGCAAGCCACTAGCTCTATTGATTCGCCTGAAATGGCCGCCCTGAAAGCGAAGCAGGAGACCCTGCTGAGCCCGCGCTTTTACACCACAGACTTTGCCGCTATGGACAAGCTCGATGTTTCGCCAATTCGGGCCGACTGGGATGCGATGCTGGCCGAGTACGAGGGTGACAACAACCACGATCACTTCCAGCGCACACCCGAGTTCGCTATCGAAGTGGCAGAGAATTTCAGCAAGGTATCGCCCGAGTTGCGCCAGGAGTTCACCGAGTTTCTGATCTCTTCGCTCACCTCCGAGTTTTCCGGCTGCATTCTGTACAACGAGATTCAGAAAAACGTCACCAACCCGGACATCAAGGCACTGATGCGCTTCATGGCGCGGGACGAGTCACGCCATGCCAGCTTCATCAACCAGTCGCTCAAGGACTTTGGTTTGGGCCTCGACCTGGGTGACCTCAAGCGAACCAAGGCCTACACCTACTTCAAGCCCAAGTACATTTTTTACGCTACGTATCTGTCGGAGAAAATCGGCTACGCGCGCTACATCACCATCTACCGCCAGCTCGAGCGCAACCCGGACAAGCGTTTTCACCCGATCTTTCGCTGGTTCGAGCGCTGGTGCAATGACGAGTTCCGCCACGGCGAATCGTTTGCGTTGATCATGCGGGCCAACCCCCATTTACTGCGGGGTGCCAACGTTTTTTGGATCCGCTTTTTCCTGCTGGCCGTGTATGCCACCATGTACGTGCGCGACCACACCCGCCCGCAACTCAAGGCGGCCATGGGCCTGGAGCCCACCGCCTACGACTATGAGGTGTTTCGCATCACGAATGAAATCACCAAGCAGGTGTTTCCAATATCGCTGGACATTGACAGCCCGGCGTTCCGCGCCGGCCTGGAGCGCCTGTTTCAAATCCAGACGGCGGTCGACGCAGCCAAAGCCCAGGGCGGCCTGACAGGCCTTGTCAAGCGTGGCTTCTGGTCGGTGGCTGGGGTGGTTACCTTTGCCAAGCTCTATGTGATGCCCGTCAAGCACCACGCATTGCCCGCTCAGGTTCGAATGGTTCCCATTTGGTAGACACCATGTTCGAGCTCTGGCTGCCTGTCATCTTCGGCATCTTCATCTGGTGGTTTGCCACCGGGCTGGTGCTGCTGCTGGACGGCTTGCCGCACACCACCTTCCGCTGGAGCCTGCTGATTTCATCGCTGCTGGCGATCGGCGCACTGGTGGGACTGGCGCACACCGCCGACCAAATCACCGCGCTAGGCGTTTACTGCGCCTTCACTTGCGCACTGCTCGTGTGGGGCTGGCATGAGTTGACCTTTTTGACCGGGTCTTTGACCGGGCCGCGCAAGACGGCCTTCGTACCGAACAAAGATGGCTCCGGTCGGTTTTCGCAAGCGGTAGCGGCTATTCTGTGGCACGAGCTGGCCATTATTGCCTGCGGCTTGTTGATTGTTGCAATCACGTGGGGTGCCCAAAACCAGATCGGGACCTGGACATTTTTGGTACTTTGGATCATGCGTACCAGCGCCAAGCTCAACCTCTACTTTGGTGTGCGCAACCTCAGTGAAGAGTTTTTGCCAGCGCACCTGGCCTACATGGGCAGCTACTTTTTGAAGCGTCGCATGAATTTCTTTCTGCCGTTATCGGTCGTCGGCTCAAGCATCGTGCTGGCGTTGTTGTTGGTGCGGGCCTTCGAGCCTGGCAGCCCGAGCGCCACGACCGTCGGATTGCTGCTGGTGTCGACCATGCTGGCCATGGCCATCCTGGAGCATCTGCTGTTGGTATTACCCTTGCAGTCCACCGCCCTTTGGAAGTGGGCGTTGCGTAACCGCAAGACTGAGGCCACCATTGCGCCTGATCTCGCCACCAGGCCCAAACATGAAGACTTTCTCCACGCCGGTTGAGCGCGGCATTCCCAACACGGAATTCACCGGCGGCGGCGGCTCCGGCCAGATCCACGCCCCTGTGGCAATCATCATCGGCTCCGGCTTTGGTGGCCTGGCAGCAGCCATTCGCCTCAGCGTTATGGGTTACCGGGTGCAGGTCTTGGAAAAGCTAGACGGCCCCGGCGGACGCGCCTATGTGCGCCGTCAGGACGGCTTCACATTCGACGGCGGGCCGACCATCATCACGGTGCCGTATTTGTTTGAGGAGCTGTGGGCCCTGTGCGGCCGCAAGCTGCCCGACGATATCGATCTGCGGTTGATGGATCCCTTTTACCGGGTACGTTTTGACGATGGAACCCATTTCGATTACAGCGGCGACCCCCAGCGGATGCGCGACGAAGTCGCCCGGGTGAGCCAAGCCGACGTGGCGGGCTTTGACCGTTTCGTCGAAGAGGCGGACCAGTGTTATCGGCTGGGCTTTGAAGCATTGGGCTGCAAGGCTTTTGACAGTATTGGTGATTTGCTGGCGGCCATGCCCGCCATGCTGAAAATGCGCGCGTGGCGCAGTATGCACACCCTGGTGGCCAGCCACTTCAAGCATCCTAAATTGCGCATGGCGATGAGCCTGCAGACGCTGCTGATTGGCGGCAATCCCTTTTCTGTCACGGGCGTTTACAGCCTGATCAATGCCCTCGAGCGTCGCTTCGGCGTGTACTCCGCCATCGGCGGCACCGGAGCCTTGGTGCGCGGCATGGTGAAGTTGCTGGAAGGTCGGGGGGTGCCGGTTCGTCTGAACACCGAGGTGCGCAAGATTGTGGTGGAAGACGGCCGTGCAACCGGCGTTGAGTTGGCGAATGGAGAAAAGGTGCGCGCTGACATTGTGGTCAGCAATGGCGATACCGCCTGGACCTACAAAAATCTGATTGCTCCGCAGCACCGTCGGCATTGGACCGACGCCAAGATTGAACGCGGCCGTTACTCCATGAGCCTGTTTGTCTGGTACTTTGGCACGGATTGCCAGTACCCCGAAGTGCCTCACCACACGATGGTTCTGGGTCCTCGTTACGAAGCGCTGTTGACGGATATTTTTGAAGATCACAAGCTGGCGGAAGATTTCAGTTTGTACCTGCACCGCCCCACGGCCACCGACCCGTCGGTTGCACCGGCAGGCTGCGACACCTTTTATGTTCTTGCGCCGGTGCCGCATCTGGACAGCGGTACCGATTGGGCCAGGCACGCAGAGCCATACAAACAGGCGGTTGCCAGGCGACTGGAAGAAACCCTCTTGCCCGGCTTGCGCAGCCACATCATCAGCTCGCATGTAATGACGCCACAAGACTTTCACGACAACCTGCTGTCCGTAAAAGGAGCCGCGTTCGGCCTGGAGCCGGTGTTATTGCAGAGCGCCTGGTTTCGCCCGCACAACCGCAGCGAGGACGTTGAAAACCTCTATATGGTCGGCGCCAGCACTCACCCGGGCGCGGGTATGCCGGGCGTTCTGATGTCCGCCAAGGCACTGCAAACCGTTGTTCCCCCAGTGGCACTGCATGTCCCTGCCTGAAACTGCTCCAGCCAACAAACCGGGCTACGACTTCGAAGCCTGCCAGGCGCTGATGGAGGGCGGATCCAA
>JAJAZK010000073.1 GCA_026785765.1 Rhodoferax sp.
ATCAGCTCGCGCAGCGTGCGTCGTCCGTCGCCGTGCACATAGGGGAAATACTTGAGTGTGATGGACACGATCCGGCCTTGTGCCTGGCCCGGACGGCGCACATAAAAGACGCCGGCTTCGCCCTCGCAGGCGACCAGCCGTTGCAGCAGAAAGGTAGCGCCGCCCGGAAAGGCTTGAATGTATTGGAGCAGGTCGCTGGCGTTGCGAACGACCTTGACGCCGGCGCCGCGGCAGCCCAGATCGGGCTTGGCCACCACCGGTAGCAAGATCCTGGCGCGCGCCAGAGTTGCCAATGCGGCATCCCGTTCGGTCGCAGCCGAGCAGTTTGGGCTTTGCGGGCGCGTGATGAGAACGAATGGCGCTACCCACTCGGGCACTTGCTGCAGCGCCAGCGCCAGGATGTCAGCCTTTGATTCACCAAAAAATCCGCCGCCTGGAAAAGATGGATTGGCAACCGTTGGCAGCATGATGCCGCGATACCGCATCATTAGCCAGATTGAATACGCAAAGACGGGTGGGTAAAAGGCCCACATCGGCCAGAACTCAAAGAAACTCAACGGTGCGCCATCCTGCGCAAAGGGTGGCATTCCCTGATGCGGCCGTGGCGGCGTCACTGCGTTGTGTGGGTGTTTGACGCTGTCGGCAGCGGACTCGATCGTGGTGAACAGGTCTATCATGGTGTGGTGGTGCTCCAGCGCCGACGAATGGCACGAACAAGTGGCACGGCAACTGCCAGTACCAGGATCGGTAACGCAACTGCCACCGGAGCCGGTAGGCCGAACAGTTGTGACAACAGGCTGCCGGCGGCGACGCTCAAAACGTAGAGGCCGCCGGTCCACAGGGTGACGGCCAGCGCCACCCAGAGGCAAAACGGAGCAAACGGCACGCCCACAAAACCGCAGCTGGTGTAAGTGAGCAGTCGTAAACCGGGGATCACTCGCGCCAGCAGGATGGCGCTTGGCAGTTGTTGCGTGAGCCGGTTTCGGGCCCAGTCGCTGCGCTCGCCGATAAAGCGGCGTTGCAGCCAGGGCACCCGTGTCGCGCCAACCCCGAGAGCGTACAGGCCTAGGTCGCCCAGCGCAATGCCGCCACCGACGGCGGCCAATGACAGGCTCCAGGAAATCATTCCCTGGGTGGCCAGCGCCACCCCTGCTGCAATCGCCAGATCTTCCAGCAACAGGGTCGTCAGGACCAGCACAAATACGATCACCCAAGGCTCGGCGTAGCCGTCAAGTGCCATGGCGAACCAATTGCCAATTTCGTGCAGGGCCGTCATGCGCTGTTTGCCAGCGCGAGTTGCAGCGCCCCACGCACGGCGGACGCCGAATTCCATGGCAAAAAGTGGTTGTGGCGGTCGAGCAGAGTGGTTGTCACCGAACGCGCGTTCGTGAGCCGGGACTGCAGGTAGCGGACGTTTTCGACCGGAACCAGCTCGTCCGCGGTACCGTGCACGATGGCGACCGGGCAGCGCACCTGCGCCAGCAGCGGTGCCAACAATTGCAGCTCTTGTTTCAATGCCAGCAGTTCAGCGTTCGAGTTGCGGATGGCGCGTGGCAGCAACTTGCCCAATCCGGGCCACGCTGCCACATGCTGGACTGGGTGCACGGCTTCGAGATCCGGGTCGAGTGAACCGGCAAGCAGGACCAGTCCCTGGACGCGACTGGGTAGCTTGGCAGCAACCCAGGTGGCCACTGCGGCGCCCAGCGAGTGTCCGACCACAATCGCAGGTCGGCCATCGGCAGGCAGCAATTGGGCGACCGCGCCAGCCTGCAACGCCAGCGAAGTGACCGCATTGGACGGCGTACTTTGGCCAAAGCCCGGGCGGTCCAACGCAATTAGCTCGGCACCCGCAGGCGGCTCCAAAAGATAATCGGTCCAACCGGTGGCCGAGCCCGGCGTTCCATGCAGCAGCACGATGCAGGGCCCCAGCTGCCGACCAGCGCGCAAATAACTCAGGCGCCCGGTCGGCAGCCCGGCATGCTGGCCAAAGGCCCGCAAGTGTTCGACGGCAGACAAGGGCGCCCGGGGGCCTGCTGGCGCGTATCCTGCCTCGACTAAAAACGCATTTAGTACTGTGCGCAGTGGGCTGGCGAAGCGGGCGTGGGGCTGGTGCCGGGGGGAATGCGATTGCGCCATGGTCGGGTATGGGTCGAGCGGGCAATGGTTGTCCTTACAGCGCAAGTGTTGTAAGTTCGCAGGACTACTGCCGACTCACACTATATGTCTGTCCTCGCCTTGCATCAGCCGCGTCGTGCTGCCGACCGACACCCGGCGCTGGGCTACCAGGCACGTTTGGCAAGCAGTGCGGCCGATGTGCTGGCAGCGCAGGCCCTGCGTTTTGCGGTTTTTAACCTGGAGCTCGACGAAGGTCTGGCCGAGTCCTACGACACCGGCCTGGACCAGGACCCTTTTGACGCCCACTGTGACCACCTCATCATCGAGGACAACCAGGCCACGGTGGTGGGCACCTACCGCTTGCAAACTGGCCAGGCCGCTGCCCAAGGCCTTGGATACTATTGCGCGCGCGAGTTCGAGCTTGGCGCTTTCGAGCCGGACCGTGACTGTATCCTGGAGCTTGGACGCGCCTGCATTTCCGTACCGCATCGCAACTTCGCGGTGCTCACGCTCTTGTGGCGCGGTATCGCCGCCTATGCCCGGGAGCGCGGATCGCGTTATCTGATCGGATGCAGTTCATTGACCTCGCGCGACAGCCGCCAGGGTGCGGCGGCGTACCGCAAACTTGCGCCCAATCTGGCGCCTGTGCGCTGGCGCGCCCTGCCGAAGCTGCGTTTCTCCTGCCCACTGGACGATTGCGGCAGCACAACGGTCAAGATCCCGCGCCTGCTCGGCGCCTATCTGGCCCTTGGCGCGGCGATTTGTGCTCCACCTGCGATGGATCGCGAGTTTGGAACGATCGATTTTCTGACTTGGCTGGACATTGAGTCGCCCCGCATGCAGGAGTGGCAGCGCCGCGGGCGTTTTACTGCCTGAACCCGGTCAACCCGCTACCGATACCTGTGCCAGCCCGGCATCGACGAGCAGGTTTTGGCCGGTGATTCCGTCGCTGTCGTCACTGGCCAGGTACAGGGTCGGGCGCGCCACATGGGTCGAGTCGAGCCGGAACTTCAGGCATTGCAGGTCGATAAACTTCTGGTCTTCTTGCGGGTTGCGCCAGAGCGCGGTCTGGCGTTCGGTCACGATAGCGCCCGGCACGAGCGCGTTGACGCGGATGCCAGCGTCACCGAGTTCGCGCGCCAGGCTGCGGGTCATGCCCGAGATGGCGGCCTTGCTGGCGCTGTAGCCGATCAGGTTGGGCCGTCCGCGCATCCAGCTGATGGAGCCCATGTTGATGATGCTGCCGCCAAGCCCGGCTGCTTTGAGTTGGCGTGCCACCGACTGGGTCGCAAACACCTGATGGCGCAAGTTGATGGCCAGGCAGTTATCCCAAAATTCAGGCGTCAGCTCGTCCAGGCCATGGCGGTCGTCGCGCCCGGCGTTGTTGACCAGGACGCGAATCGGGCCGAATTTCTCCCCAACCCGGGCAAGCATGCCTTGCAGCGCCGGGATATCGCGCACGTCACAGGCCTCGTAATAAGGGGCGCTGGCACCGGAGTGCATGATCTCGTCGATCTGTGCTTGCCCGCCATCGGGTTTGGTGCCGCAAAACGCGACCTGGCTGCCTTGGGCGGCAAATGCGCGCACCAGTTCGGCACCGATACCCGACGAGCCGCCGGATACAAATACCGTACGGCCCATGAGCGATGGATAGAGGGTGTAGGCCATGGTGGATCGTCCTGGCGTCTTCTACCAGTTGGCGGGCAAGACATCCGCCATGGCAACCACCTGATTCGTGGCGATGCTGCGGTGGGCGGCGACGCCGGTCGCAACCGCGCGCAGGCCTTCTGCGAGCGTGACTTCGGGTGGCCGCCCCTGACGTATGGCGTCGGCAAATTTCGCATGCTCCACATAAGACGCGCCAAAGTGGTTGCCCATGTACTTGATGCTGGTGTCCCAGACACGGCGCACCGAGACGCCCTTGCCACTGCTGGCAGTCTGGCCCCAGACCTCACGTTTGCCCCAGTCCGCGCGGCGCCCGTAACGCAGCGTCATTGATGGCAACAGCGATTCGAGTTTGCCCTCGTCGCCGACGATGGTGATGTGTTCGTTGTCCACCGAGTTCTCGGCAAACATGCAAAGGTCGAGCATGGCACGCGCGCCGCTGGGGTACTCCACCACCACGTAGGCACTGTCCAGAATGTCTGGGCGGCGTCCGCCGTAGGATTCGTCCAGATGGTTGACGCGTTGGGCACCCGAAGCAAAAACGGATAGCGGCCGCTCGCCCAGCACCAGGTCCATCAGGTTGAAGTAATGGCAACACTTCTCCACCAGTGTGCCGCCGGTATTCGCGTTGAAACGGTTCCAGTCGTTGACCTTGGGGTAGAACGGTTCCCGGTGTTCGCGGATCGCCACCTGATGCACACGGCCCACCGCACCGGCATGCGCCATGCGCAGCATTTCGGCCACCGGCGGCATGTAGCGGTATTCCTGCGCCACCCAGACGATGGCCTCGCGGCCCTGCGCCAGGTTGACCAGTTCCAGGCAGTCCTCGACGCGCGTGCACAAGGGCTTCTCGATCAGGATGTGGGCGGTAGATCGGAGCGCATCGCGCACGATGCCCAAATGGGTGTGGTTGGGGGTGGAGATCACCAGCGCGTCAAACGCTGCGTCTCCCAGCAAGTCGTGGTGGTTTTCATACACTTTTGGGGTGCCCGGCGTGATTGCCCGCGCCGCCTCGCGGCTGGCCGGATGCGGGTCGGCCAGGGCCACTACCTCGGTCGCGTCGAGCGCCTTGATGTTCTCGATGTGTTCGCGGCCCATGCTGCCGCAACCGATCAATGCGTAACGAATCTTCTGCATGCCGCGGACTTACTCCAGCGTGGCGCCAGAGGCCCGGATCACGGGCACCCAGCGGGCGACTTCGGCTGCGATGAAGGCGGCGAATTCTTCTGGACCCCGTTCGATCACGCTGGTGCCGGTCTGCGTGAATTTTTGTCGCACGTCAGGTTTGGCCAGGGTATCGCGCAGGGCCTTGGCGATCTTGTTCACCACATCGCGCGGCATGCCCGGCGGCCCCACGATGCCCTGCCAGCCGGAGGTCTCCAGCGCCGCAAACCCGGACTCCCGCGCCGTGGCCACGTTGGGCAATTGCGCCATGCGCTGCGGCTCTGTGACATAAATCGCCTTCAGTCGGCCGCCCTGGATTTGCGGCAGCAGCACGGAGGCGGCGTCCACGAGCAAATGGGTCTGCCCGCCAATCATGTCCTGCACAGCCGGCGCCGAACCCTTGTAGGGCACGTGTACGAGCTTGGTGCCTGCCGCCTGGTTGAGCAATTCGCCATTGAGGTGGGTGATGGAACCGCTGCCGCCGGAGGCGTAGTTGGCCTTGTCACCGTTGGCCTTGGCCCATGCGATGAATTCCGCCAGGTTATTGGCGGGGTGGTTGGCGGGTACCGCTGCGATGTAGCCGGCACCCGATGTCTGGGCGATCCAGGTGAAATCCCTGCTAGCGTCGAAGGGCCGTTTGGCCATCATATTGGGCGCCAGCACAAACGGACCCAGGTTGGCCACCAGGATGGTGTAGCCGTCCGGTGCCGCTCGAACCAGTTCGCCTGCGGCCAGCACGCCTCCTGCCCCTGGTTTGTACTCCACGATCACCGGCTGGCCGAGTGCCTCCTGCAGGCCGGGCTGCAGGTTGCGCGCCACGATGTCGATACCACCACCCGGCGGGAAACCCACGATGAGCCGGATCGGTTTTGCAGGCCAGGACTGTGCAAAGGCCTGGCGAGTGCCGAACAGCCAGAGCGATGCCCCGGTGGCTGCCCCGAGCAGCAGCGTGCGACGCCGCGCCGACACAGTGGAACCTGGCGTGTGTGCGATCGGTCTGTCAGCCATATCAGTACCCCGAAGTATCGATCTTGATGTCTTGCGCGCGGATGACCGACAGGACTGCGGCGCATTGGCGCATCATCAAGCCCCGGTCCGACGCGACGCCGATGTAGTCGAAGCCGGCGGCGCGATAGGTCGCGACTGCCTCGGCGGTGCCGCCGACGGTACCGACCGGCTTGCCGGCCGCGTGCACGCGTTTGACACCGGCGGCCATCAACGCGACCACGTCCGGGTGCATCGGGTTGCCGGTGTGGCCCATGGCGCCGCTCAGATCGCCCGGTCCCATGAAGATCGAATCCACGCCGTCTACCGCTGCAATCGCGTCGATGCGCTCCATCGCTTCCGGGGTTTCAATCTGCACCAGCACCGTCACGCCCTGGTTGGCGACCTTGAAGTAGTCCATCACTGTGCCAAAACGCGAGCCGCGGCTCATGGCGGCCATGCCACGCACGCCCTGCGGCGGGTACTTGCACGCCGCCACCGCCTTGCGCGCTTCCTCCACCGTTTGCACGAACGGAAACATCAATGTTTGCGCCCCTGCGTCGAGCACGCGTTTGACCAGCACGGTGTCGTTCCAGGGAACCCGGGTGATCGGCAACATGGCTGTGCCCGCAATTGCTTGAAGCATGTGGACCAAATCCGCCAGGTCCAGCGGCGTGTGTTCCATGTCCACCACCGCCCAGTCGAAACCGGCGTGGCCCAGGGCTTCAGCCACCAGCGGCGATGCAGCCATCGCAAAGCTGCCCACGGGATACCCCGCTGGCATGTCCTTGCGGGCCAGCATGCTGGAAAACGGATTGTTCATGCGGTGTACTTCCTAGAAGATGACGGGTTCTGGCGTTGGTTGTGTGCCTTGCAGAAAGTCGAAGTCACAACCTTCATGCGCCTGCGTCACGTGTCGCTGGTAGAGCTGGGTGTAGCCACGCTGGAACGGTTGTACCGGCGCCGTCCAGGCGGCGCGGCGCCGGGTCAGTTCGGCGTCGGAGACGTGCAGATGCAACTTGCGTTGCGCCACATCGAGCTCGATCACGTCACCCGTGTGCACCAGTGCCAGCGGCCCGCCAATGGCGCTTTCTGGGGAGATATGCAGCACGCAGGTTCCGTAGTGGGTACCGCTCATGCGCGCGTCGCTCAGGCGCAGCATGTCGCGCACGCCGGCCTTCAACAGCTTTTTTGGAATCGGCAGGTTGCCCCACTCCGGCATGCCGGGCGCGCCGACTGGCCCCGCATTGCGCAGCACCAGCACCGTGTTCTCGTCGCAGTCCAGTGTTTCGTCGGCCATGGCGGCCAGCATTTCTGGCTGGTTGTCGAACACCAGCGCGCGGCCTTTGTGGCAAAGCAGCCTTTCCGTCGCCGCGCTGGGCTTGATGACCGCTCCGTCGGGCGCGAGGTTGCCAAACAGCGCTGCCAACGCGCCGGCGGTGCTGACTGGGCGCTCCAGCGGCCGTATCACTTCCGGGTCCAGCACCCGGGCCGATGCGATGTTCTCGCCAATGGTCTTGCCAGTGACGGTCATCTGCGCCATCGACAACTGCGCAGCAATCACCTGCATCAGGGCGGGCAGGCCACCAGCGTAATAGAAGTCTTCCATCAGGCGATCGCCGCTGGGAAACAGGTTGGCCAACACCGGAAGGCGACGTGCCGCGGCGTCGAGATCCCGGAGGGTCAGCGGGATGCCGGCGCGGCGCGCCATGGCGATGATATGCACTGCCGCATTGGTGGAGCCGCCGAGTGCCATCTGCACGGCCATGGCGTTGTCGAAGCTGCCCCGCGTCAGCAGGTCTGACGGCTTCAGGTCCTCCCAGACCATGCCGACGATGCGCTCACCACAGTCGGTGGCCATACGCGTATGCGCCGAGTCCATCGCCGGGATCGAACTGGCACCCGGCAAGCTCAGCCCGAGCGCTTCTGCGATGGCCGTCATCGTAGAGGCCGTGCCCATGGTGTTGCAGGTGCCCGGGGCGCGTGTCATGCGCGACTCCAGATGCCGGATCTCGTCGGCGCTCACGTGCCCGGCCTGATACTCGTCCCAGAAAATGCGGGTGTGGGTGCCAGCACCCACGGTGCGCGACACCCCATCCTTCACATAGCGGTCGTTGAGCATCGGACCGGCCGGACAGAAGATGGTGGGTATGTCCATGCTGATGGCACCCATCACCGTACCGGGCGTAGTCTTGTCACAACCGCCCAGCAATACGGCTGCGTCACAGGGCAAGCTGCGCAGCAACTCCTCCACCTCCATCGCCAGAAAGTTGCGGTAGAGCATGGTGGTTGGCTTGACCATCACCTCACCCAGGCTCATCGCAGGCAGCTCGACCGGACAGCCACCAGCCAGCAGGATGCCGCGCTTGACCGCCTCAGCGCGTTCGCGCAGATGGGCATGGCAGGGCGACAAGTCGCTCCAGGTATTGATGATGGCCACCATGGGACGTTCCATCAGGTCTTCGCGACGCACGCCCTGCTGCTGCATGCGCTGGCGGTGTGCAAAGCCGCGCATGCCCTGGTCGGCGAACCAGCGGCGCGAACGCAACTCGGAGAGGGTTTTGCGGATAGGTAATGTCACAGTCTGTTGCCCTCGGTCGGGTGGTGGCAGGCAGGGGCTCAACCGGCCGTGATCCTGGCCGACTTGATGATACGGGCCCAGCGCTCGACCTCGCCCTTGAGGAAAGCACCGAACTCATCCGCGCCACGCGCGCTAATGCGAAACCCTTGTTGCGTGGCACGCTCGGCCATGTCCGGTGCGGCCATGATCTTGACAATCTCGCGCGAATAACGCTCCACGATTGCATCCGGTGTCTTGGCCTGGATCATTGTCGCCGTCCAGTTTTCCACCTGCAGGCCTGCCATGCCGGCTTCGCTGGTGGTGGGCACGTCGGCGACCATCGGGTTGGGCGCCCGGCGGCACACCCCCCCCGCGCCCCCACCGCCCCACGCCCGGCCCCGAAGGGGCGAGCGCAGCGAGTCATCCACCGCCTTTGCTGGTTTCAAGTCACTTGGTTTGCGCTTGCGCGGTAACGACGACCGTGCAGGTTTGAGTCATTCAGACGTTTCCATGTGCATGAATCCGGTGATTGGCTCGGGAAGCTACTGACGCTCGCGTGCCGCCGTCGCGAAGGGCGGTCGAAACCGAAGTGCGTTGCACTGCTGCAATAACAGATGTTTAATACCGGCCACTGTTCCGGCACTGGAATTGTCGCGATGCAAGACCTCAACGATCTCTATTACTTTTCCATGGTCGTCGACCACGGCGGTTTTGCCGCGGCCGAACGCGCGCTCGGCATTCCCAAATCCCGCCTTAGCCGCCGCATCAGCG
>JAJAZK010000074.1 GCA_026785765.1 Rhodoferax sp.
CACCCTCGCAGGCATCATCTCCCCAGGCGAACACGGTCCGCAATGCTGGATGGCCACCACGCAGGTTGTTGAACATCGCTGCCGCCATGTGGGCGTGACCGGGCCGGCCGATGTGTGTGAAGGTGAACACGGCGCAGGCGCCGGTCTGCGCCAGGATGTGCTCCATCTCGTGCTCGCGGTACTGCACCGGAACCGGAGTCACTATCACGCCGGTGCGCAGGCAGGCCAGATACACCGCGAACTGCTCGACGCAATTTGGCAGCAGCATGACCACGATGGCGTCGCGGCCGATGCCGTGCGCGAGCAATAGCAGCGACAGGCGGTCGACCTCGTGGCCGAGCTGCCGCCAGCTCAGGCGCCGCGGCGCGCCGTGCGCAAACTCGGCACGGTTGGGTGCGTCCACCACGGCTTCATCTTCAGGCTGCTCGCGCAGATGCTGGAGAAACAGATCCCACAGGGTCTGTTCGCCCCACCAGCCGCGTTGCGTATATTCGGCGATTTTTTCCGGGCTGACCAGCACCATCGGTCAGGCCTCCTCGCAGGTGGCTTGCGCAAGACGTTCATTGATGCGGCACGGTCTGGGCGAGATCGGGTTGGCGGGACACTCGGCGCGGCTGTCCCCCGTTGTCGGCCCAGGGCCAACTCCTCCTCCTTTACGCCGCTGTGCCGAGTGCCCCACCGGCCCGATCCTGCAAACGTGGCGGGAGTGCGGTGCGCCCGCCACGTCGGCTGCCACGGAGCTTGGGTGGGTGACGCAGCGAAATAAAGGAGGAGAAACGGGCGCAGCCCGTTTTGGGGGACATTCGCGGAGTCTCCCTCCCAAGCTCGGTGGCGTGCCAATGCCGCCAACCCAGTTCCGGGACTTCGGATGTCTAAAGCACAGACGCACCCTAGTACCCTCGCGCCAGCCTCTCGGCGCTGACCCAGGTGGCGTGAAAGCCGTTTGGTACACGCTGGGGCAAACGTATCTTGCAGACCGGTCCCTTGGTGATGTCGCGCGCGTCGAAGATCGTGACGTAAGACTGCTTCTTCTCGTCGTCCCACATGAAACCCACCAGGTATCCGTCGTCTTCGTTTTTCCAGTTGTCGATTGGGGCGAACGGCGCCTCGCTGAACCATTTGTCGATACCGGCGTGGTAACTGGTGCAGGTGTTCTGCTCCAGGTCGTAGCGCACGAAGCCGCAAAAGCGCGGGTCCTCCGCGCGGTTGCTGCGCGCCATCAGCACGTTCCAGGAGTAACGTGTCTTGTAGCCCTGCATCCACGAGTTGATGACCGGAAACTCCTGATTCACGATGTCGTCTATGACACGTTCTTTCGTCTCGCCGGTGCGCAGGTTGAAGCGCCACTCGTAGAACAGGAAGTCGTGCTCCAGGTTGGCCGGCATCTTGGGGAACTTGTCGGCCTCGATATTGCCGTGCCAGTCGCGTGGCAGGCGGAACGGTGTACCCGTCATCACGATTTCGGTGCCGCCCTGGCCGTCGTCCTCTTCCCAGGAGTTGGACACGTGGTACATGTAGGCTGGCTTGGCCTCGAACCAGCGGATCTGCTCTGGCGTTCCGTGGCGCGGCACCACGGCAAAACGCGAAGGCAGGGTGTGGTGGAACTTGAGCTTGTGGCGCCCGGCGGCAAACGCGTCCATGTCGTAAAACAACGGCAGGTCGTGCAGGATGGTGTAGTTGGGTGTGATCGCCATGTCGTGCGGCAGGCGCGGCCCCGGCAACTGCACCGGCATGAAGGTCTGCAGCTTGCCGAACCGGTCCATCACCCCGTAATGCATATACGGCGACTGCTTGCCATACGCGAAGAACAGGAACTCGCCGGTGCGTTCGTCCACCTTGGAATGGGCTGATAGCGGCAGTCCCTTGAGGCGCTCGTCTACATCGAGCTTTCCCACGGTGGAGAGATCGTCGGGGCGCACTTTGTACACCGCGCCGCCGAGGTACCACATGGAGACCAGGTGGCCGGCATAGAACTTGACGTCGGTATTGGACGTGTTCTTGATCGGCATGTCGGGCCGGTCCTTGCGCGGCGGGTCCTTGATGCCCTGCCACAGGGCGCTACCCGCATGCATCTCTTCGCGCAGGCTGTCGGTCTCGACCCAGCGGTTCTGGTAACTGACCTTGCCATGGTCGAAGCGCACCGCGTGCAACATGCCGTCGCCGTCGAACCAGTGGTAGCGCCCGGGCGCTTCGAACTTGCGGTTCGGGCCGTTGCGCACATACATGCCGTTGAGGTTCTTCGGCACTTCGCCCTCGATGTCGGTCAGCGGGATGGAGATTTCGCGCTCGACCGGCGCAAAGCCGCCGGAGAGGACTGGAATTTCATTGATGCCCATGGTGTGCTCCCTGGATGATGGTGTGATGTGTTCAGGCCGCGGCCGGGCGGCGCGACTGGCTGATGCAGAAACGGCTGGCGACGAATGCCAGGTTGGTGAGTGATGCATTGCCAGCCGGGTTCAGGCCGGTTACGTGGTAATCGCTGTAGGCGGCAGCAAAGTTCAGCGGCATGGCGCCGGTAAGGTTGATCGTGAGCTGCGCACCGGCACGCGCGTAGGCGACCTCGGCGCGGGCGATGGTGTCCTCGTCCGTGGAATACAGGAAGGCGGTCAGTCCGCCGAACTGCTTCACGTCGGCAGTCGCTTGTAGCAGCGCGTCGGCGGCGTCGTCGCAGGTAATCACGAAGCTGATCGGGCCGAAGCGTTCCGCGCCATACAGGTCGCGCTCGGACTTGCCCACCTGCAGCATGAGCGGCGTGCTGGTGCGCGCGTGTGCAAACTCCGGATGGGTGTAGGGTCGTGGCTGCAGCAACACGCGGCCGCGTTGCGCACCCTGCGACTGCATGTCACGCAGCAAGGCCAGGGTGTGGTCGGACTGGATGGTGGCCAGGATCATGGCCGCCTTCTTCGGGTCGCCAGTGAGGGCGGACACCGCGGCGGGCAGTCGCTGTGCGACCTCGTCTGCCGGCACGGTTCCAGCGGGCGTGCGCACGCCGCCGGCCGGAATGTAGATGTTCTGCGGGCTGGTGCACATCTGCGCGCTGAACATGCATAACGTCGTGGCCAAGCTGCGCAACACGGCGTCCAGGTCATCCACCGATTCCAGCACCACGGTGTTGCAGCCGGCGGTCTCGGTGAAGCTCAACGCCGGATGCGCGTTTTGCTCCACCCATTGGCCAAAGCGCGCACTGCCGGTGAAATCGACGATGGCGGTCTTCGGGTGCTTGACCAGCAACTTGCCCAGCGGCTCGGCGGTCGTGTCGAGCGCCAGCGTGACGAGGTTGGGGTCAAAGCCCGCTGCTTCCAGCACCTGTCGGAACACCCGTACCGTGATCGCCATCGGCAGCACGGTGGCCGGGTGCGGTTTTACGATGACGGCGTTGCCGGTGGCCAGGCTGGCCATCATGGACGGCCAGGCGTTCCAGGTCGGAAAGCTGGCGCAGGAAAAACACACAGCAACACCGCGCGGCACCAGCCGGTAGGTTTTCTGCAGCGCGATTTTGGAGGGGCCGAACTGGCGCTCCCAGCGTGCCGTGGGTGCGACCGAGCGCATTGCCTGGTCGGCGTATACCAGCGCTTCGATCGCGCGGTCGAGGGCGTTCACACCCGAGCCGGCATAGGCCATGTTGAAGCTTTGACCAGCCGTGTGCATGACCGCGTGCGCAATCTCGAAAAGGTGTTCGCGGTAGATTGTGTCCACCACTTCCATCAACACACCAATGCGCGTTTCGATGCTGGCTGCCGACCAGATCGGCATGGCGCTTTCGGCCGCAGCGAACAACTGGTCTACATCGGCCTTCGGGTAACAGATGCCTAAGCCGGTCTGGGTGTATGGGGAGATTTCCTCGCCCAGCGACCCGATCGTTCCAGGCTGGTCGAGGCTGAATGTGCGCGGTTCCCGGCCGCCCAGATGCGCTTGGAAGGCGGCCAGCCCCAGCGCCTGCGCTGCAGCCGTATCCGGGTATTTGTTCGGCAAGTCGGGAAACGGGCTCCAGCAAAACCGTTCGCGGCAAGCCACTTGCGCGCCTTCAAAGTGGGTCCGGTGGCGTTCAAACAGATTCATGCACGGTCTCCGCGGCGCCATACCAGGCTGTGGTGCCGCGCAGTCGTGCTGCCGGGCACCATGTCGGACGCCGATAGCGTCAACTGACCGTCGGCCGCGAAGGCCATGTTGCGCACCTGCCGGGTGCCTACGAAATTGGGGTTCAGCGAGTGGGTCACAGTGTGTATTACTTGCCGGTGGCCTGGCTCGCCCTGAATTTCATAGGGCCCGGCATACTGGAAAAAGCTCTCGAATGCGGCGAGGCGCTCGGCAACCGGCGCGCTGCGAACGCTGTCGCTGGAGAGCCGGTTGCGGTCGCCGCGGGCGATGCAGGCGTTCATGCTGCCGTCATTGGTGTAGCAGATCAGGCCGGTGGCATCGGGACCAAAGGGCAGGCTCGGCGCGCGACCGTCCCCATAGGTGATCTCCCAGCGCACCAGGTGCCAGCTGCCCAGCAAGGGGTTGTCGCTGCCGACTGCCGCAACCATCAAATGTCTCCTTTTACTTTCTTAGTTGAACTTATCCTATGTCAATGCCTTGGGCTTGGCAAGCGGGTAAGCGTTACTTTCACCCGACAATGTCGCGATGGCGTCAACTGTCCCTGTTTTGTCCGGCATTCATCCCTTCGAGACCCTCACGCCGGACCTGGTGCTGGACGCACTGGAAACCGTCGGACTACGCGGTGATGGGCGGCTGACTGCGCTGTCGTCGTATGAGAATCGCGTGTACCAGGTGCAACTGGAAGATGGCAGTTCGGTCGTTACCAAGTTCTACCGGCCCGGACGTTGGAGTGATGCCCAGATTCTGGAGGAACACCGGTTTTCTCAGGAATTGATGGCCGCGGAAGTGCCGGTGATCGGGCCGCTGTTACTGCACGGCAACAGCTTGCATGGGTTTGGCGGATTTGGCTTCAGCGTCAGCCCGCGCCGTGGCGGTCGCACCCCGGAACTCGACAACGGCGAGGTACTTGAATGGATCGGGCGTTTTCTGGCGCGTATCCACAGTGTCGGAGCAACCCATGCGTTCGTTGCGCGACCGGCGCTGGATGTGCAGACTTTTGCGGTCGAGCCACGAGAGTGGTTGCTCACCCACGATCGGGTGCCACTGGACGTACAGTCGGCTTGGGCAAAGTTGTCGCAGCAGGCCATCGACGTCATCTCCAGCCAGACCTGCCTTGCCGGTGACAGCCATCACGGCGCAGCGGACCCGATCCGCATTCTGCGCCTGCATGGTGACTGCCATCCGGGCAACATTTTATGGACGCCGGTTGACGCACCCGCTGCCGCTGGTCCTGGGCCGCATTTTGTCGATCTGGACGACGCACGTATGGGCCCGGCGGTGCAGGATTTGTGGATGCTCATCAGCGGCGACCGGGCGCAACGCGCGCGCCAGCTCGGTGCGCTGGTGGATGGTTATGAGCAGTTCCGCGACTTTGACCGGCGCGAACTCGCGTTGATCGAGCCGCTGCGCACGTTACGCCTGATCCATTACAGCGCCTGGCTGGCGCGGCGCTGGGACGATCCGATCTTCCCGATCAACTTCCCGTGGTTCGGCTCCAGCGACTACTGGCGGGGGCAGGTTCAGATGCTGGAAGAGCAGCTGGAGGCGATGCAGGAAGAGCCGCTGGTGGTGTGAGGAATGCGTCTCCACTGCGCGGTTTTCAGCCCCCGGCGCGTGTCAGTCAAAGCCACCTCGCTCGGCGAGATCAGCTTCTGCGCTGTCGGTTAAACGGAGGGTGAGCGACTTGCCAATAACTTTCTCCCGCGTTTGACGACGCGCTTCAAGTCAAAGTCCTTCGTCCGGCCTGCCGCCAGGTCGGCCAAACCTTTGTCGAGATCGGCTTTGAGGCTCGCAAATTCCTGAATCTGAAGAGCACGCTTGACCTTCCAGTCACGCATGGCCTCACGGATCACCTCGCTACTGGAGGCGTAGCCTCCACCTGCCACCGCATCCTTGATGAGCGCAGCCATGTCGGTCGGCATGGTGACGGTTAATCGTTCTATGGTCGACGTTGTCATGGGTGGTTTCAATCAATAGGAGTACGGCTCGCAGTGCGCATACTTGATCATACTTGCGGGGCAAAAGCGAGGTGGTGATCAATGCCAATCAGCCTTCGACCCGGTGTAACCAAGCGAGCACGGCCTGCGCCACAGCCTCTGGTTGTTCCATGGTGCTCATATGGCCTGTATTGCCGACGACCTTCAGGTGTGAGGCGGGTACCCTGTCGGCGACCTGTTCGTTCTGCGCCGGCGGTGACCAGTCAGGCAGCGTGGGCCGACGGGGCAGGGAGCAAAGGTTTCCAAACGGCGCTGTCTTACATCTGGCCGGGGATGAGCACCAGGGCTAGCAGCAGCAACCTGCAGGCAATTCCAGCAATTCGAGCGCGTAAGTCCGCCGTGGGCCCTTGCTGCGGCGCCGGCCACGAACCTTCCTTGTTGATCCGGCCGAGCCAATACTCCGGTGTGCGAGACAAGTGCGCTTTGGCAAAAACCACCACCTCCGCTTCGTAAGGGATATAGTCCCCTGTGCCAATATGACAATGCGCGCCTGCAGAGGCTGGTTCAGCCAATACTGCAGATCGCCCGGCCCCTTGCTCCCGCTTGGGTGCAGCAGCATTTTGCGGACGACGCGTTGTAGCGCCATGCCAGGATTGTCCGTAATTCCAGCGCGCCATGCCAACCGTTATCGTTGCCTGGCGCGCTGTTTTGTATTGAAACCGGGGGGACAATCCCACCCAGCTATCCAGCGCCCGGTTTTTGTCCTCACATACCCCAGCGCAGCGCTGCGGTGTGCACCGGTGCATCCCACAACGCCAGCATGCCAGCGTCTACCGCGCATACGGTGATGGAGCAACCGGCCATCTCCAGCGAGGTGACGTAGGAGCCTGTGAGGTAGCGCACGGCTTTGACGCCAGCTCTGGCCAGCACCTTGCGCGCCGCATTGACCATGAGGTACAGCTCCAGCAGGGGCGTACCGCCGAAGCCGTTGACCAGCAGAATCACCTGCTGGCCTTGTGCCAGCGCCAGGTCTTTGATGACCGCGCTGGTCAGCTCTTCGGCGATCGCGTCGGCGCTGGCCAACGGAACACGGCGGCGACCGGGCTCGCCGTGGATGCCCACCCCGACTTCCATCTCGTGCACACCGATCTGAAAGGTGGGCTTGCCTGCAGCCGGCACGGTGCATGAGGTCAGCGCCACGCCCATCGAGGCAGTGGCCTTGTTGACGGCATCGCCGAGCGCCTTGAGCTGCGTCAGGCTGTCGCCACGCTCGGCAGCGGCCCCCAGCATTTTTTCGATGATGAGCGTGCCGGCCACGCCACGGCGGCCCGTGGTGTAGGTGGAATCTTCCACAGCCACGTCGTCGTTGACGATGACGACAGCGTTCTCCTGGTCCAGCATGTCGGCCGCCATCTGGAAGTTCATCATGTCGCCGGAATAGTTTTTGACGATGAACAACACGCCCGCGCCGCTGTCCACCGCCTGCGCCGCGTTCAGCATCTGGTTGGGTGTCGGTGAGGTGAATATTTGCCCGGGGCAGGCGGCGTCGAGCATGCCGTGGCCCACAAACCCGGCGTGCAGGGGTTCGTGCCCTGCACCCCCACCGGATATCAGCGCGACCTTGCCGGGCTTGACCGCGCTGCGGCGTACAAACTCGCGGTCATCACCCAGCGTAACAATATCGGCGTGGGCCGCTGCAAAGCCGTCCAGCGATTCAGCCAGTGCGGTGTCAACGTCGTTCATGAGGTTTTTCATAAGTCACCTGTTCATCGAAAAGAGGAAGGAAAAATGCACCGGGATCACGTGGCGGCGATGTCGGCTGCCAGGCTGTCGCATACTGAGCCAATGATCAGCGCCATCGAGCGCGAACCGGGGTCTACATGTCCCTTTGCGCGTTCGCCCAGAAAGGAGGATCGCCCGCGGGTGGCATCCATTTGCGCGGTGGCGGTGGCACTGTCAAACGCGCACTGCCGCACTCGGGTGAGCAGGTTGTCACCACCTTCAGCCAGCACCTTTTGCACCGGGTCCAGCACGTCAAGCAGCGTTTTCTGCCCGACCTCGGCCTTGCCCAACCTGGTCAGCGCCTCGATGCCGATGCGCAGCGCACGGGCCATGTCGGCCGACGTGGGGTTGGCGGGCAACTCTTTGCCCAACGTCAGCAGCAGCGTGCCAAACACGGGGCCGGACGAGCCACCAATCTTGGCCACGCAGGTCTTGCCCATGGTTTTGAGCGATTCATTCAGGCCGATGCCCTGCATGTCTGCCAGCTTGGCCTGGATGGCCTGCGCGCCGCGTCTCATATTCAGGCCATGGTCGCCATCGCCGATCGCCTGGTCGAGCGTAGTGAGTTCTTCCAGATGGTCAACCAGCGTCTGGGTCGCGCTTTGAATCATCGTGTTCAGCGCCATATCGATTTCCTGCCCAATAACAAAAACTTCATCATCCGTTCCGCACCCGTTGCCCGCCGCTGTCAAACCAGAGGCTTTGCACGATCTTCAAATGCACGTTCGTTCCCGGCTCTGCGGCTTGTCCCGGCGGTGCGGCCACGACAAGGTCGTGATCGCTGCCGTCCAGACGCAGGTGCACCAGGGTTTGATCACTGAGCCGCTCGATGCGCAGGACGCGCGCCCGTGGGTGGCTGGCGGTGTCAATGCGTTGCGCCAATATCTGCACGTGCTCGGCGCGTACGCCCAGAGTGGTCACTGCAGGCGGCAGCGGCAACTGCGGCAGCGCCGAACGCGGCAGCACATTGATGCGCGGCGAGCCGCGACGGCTCGCCACAGCCACTGAGTTGGGGTCTTCATATACCTCTTGTGGGCTGCCCAGTTGCACCAGGCGGCCGCTGTCGAGCACGCCAATGCGCGTGGCCATGGTCAGCGCTTCCACCTGGTCATGCGTCACGTACAACATGGTGGCCCCCATGTCCTGCTGGATGCGTTTGAGTTCGATGCGCAGGTCACTACGCAGCCGCGCGTCCAGCGACGACAGTGGCTCGTCCATCAGGTACACGGCCGGACTGCGCACCAGTGCGCGCCCAATGGCCACACGCTGCATTTGCCCGCCCGAGAGTTTGGTGGACGGGTTTTGCAGCTTGTCTTCCATGCGCAGCATGCGGGCCACCTCGCCCACTTTGGCGCGGATGTCAGCTTCGCTCAAGTTGCGCAACGGCGAGCGCAGGGGAAAAGCCAGGTTGTCGTACACGCTGAGGTGCGGGTACAACGAATACTGCTGGAACACAAAGGTCACGTCACGCAATGCCGGGGCCACATCGGTCATGTCGCGCCCGCCAATCCAGACGCGTCCTGTATCGGGTGCTTCCAGCCCGGCCACCAACCGCAGGGTCGTGGTTTTACCGGCGCCGCTGGGGCCAAGCAGAACCACGAATTCACCACTGGCGATGTTGATGTCCAGCCCCTGTACCGCCTGGGTGGCGCCAAAGCTTTTACTGATGGCTGCTATGTGGAGATCAGCCATGCAGGGCTCTCCGGCTTGCAGCGACACCAACGGGCGTCTCGTCGCGGGCGGTACGAATGGCACGCCCACTGGCTGCGTCAAACAGGGTGACTTGCGCGGCATCACACAGCATACCGACGTGGTCGCCACGTTTGGCACGGGCCTGCACGTCCACCTTGGCGCGCACGGTCACGCCAGCAGCGGTGGCGAGCGTGACGACCTGGCAGTTGCCGAGGTATTCGACACCCATCACCTCGGCGCGCAAGGACGCATCGTCTGCGAGACGGATGTGCTCCGGTCGCACGCCATACAGCAAGGGCCGCTCAGAGACAGCGTCCGTCACTGCCGGCAGGCCCGCTTGGGCAGGGCCGATGGCGAGCGATGTAGCGCCCCGCGCCAGTGCGGTGGTGGTGGGTATGAAATTCATTGCCGGCGAACCCATGAAGTCGGCCACAAAAACGGAGGTCGGGCGTTCGTAAATTTCCTGCGGCGCACCGAGTTGCTCGATCACGCCCTGGTTCATGATGGCGATCTTGTCGGCCATGGACATGGCCTCGCGCTGGTCGTGGGTGACGTACACCGTCGTAGCACCCAGGCGGTCGTGCAGGCTGCGCAATTCCTGGCACATCAACTCGCGGAACTCGGCATCCAGCGCGCCCAGGGGCTCGTCCATCATGAAGGCCAAGGGCTGGCGCACAATGGCGCGACCGAGTGCCACGCGCTGGCGGTCGCCACTGGTCAGACCCGAGACGGATTTGCCGAGCAGAGACTCGATACGCAGCGTCTTTGCGGCCTCCGCCACACGCGCATTGATCTGGGCGCGGGGCATGCCCTGCGACACCAGCGGAAACGCGATGTTCTGGCGCACCGTCATATGTGGGTACAGCGCGAACATCTGGAACACAAAGGCGATGTCCCGGGCCGACGCGCGCTTGGTGGTGACGTCCTCCCCGCCCAGAAAGATTTGGCCTGAGGTGGGAAGCTCCAGACCGGCAATCATGCGCAAGGTGGTGGTTTTGCCACAGCCCGAGGGGCCCAGCAGGCAGAAGAATTCGCCGTCGTTCACGTTGAAGGAGGAGTCCCTCACCGCAGTGAACTCGGCAAATGCCTTGTGCAGTTGGTGGATGCGTATGTCGGCCATGGCGTGTGGTGCGTTGCTTGTTCTTATTCAGGAAACTTCGACACCACCATGAACATGACCGTGCCAAACAACATGGTGACGAACGACCAGGTGTACAGCACCATCGCAAAGGGTTGCAGCAGCATCAGCAGCCCGAGCGCGATGACGGCACAGGCAACCAGCTCCAGCGTATGGCGGCGCAGCCAACGGGGCCACCTGGAATTTGAATTGGAAGAAGGTTGAGACATGACAGCTGTGCTTTCGCGATCAAGGTGGTCTATTTGCGCACGGCGCCAAAGGTGATGCCACGCAGCAGGTGCTTGCGCATCAGCACCGTGAACACCAGTATCGGAATAAGGAACAATGTTGTGCCGGCGGCCACAGCCGGCCAGTCCTGCCCGCCCTCGCCGATGATGATGGGGATGAATGGCGGCGCGGTCTGGGCTTCGCCCGAGGTGAGCAGTACGGCAAAGGCGTATTCGTTCCAGGCAAAGATCAGGCAGAAGATGGCGGTGGCCACGATACCGGTGGTGGCCTGCGGCAGCACCACTTTGCGAAACGCCTGCAGCCGGGTGTAGCCGTCCACCATCGCGGCCTCTTCGTACTCGCGCGGAATCTCGTCGATAAACCCTTTGAGGAGCCACACCGCCAGCGAAATATTGACCGCGGTGTACAGCAGGATCATGCCGGTGCGGGTGTCTGACAGACCCAGCTCGCGGTACATCAGGTAAATGGGAATCGCCACGGCAATCGGCGGCATCATGCGCGTGGACAGAATGAAGAACAGCAGGTCGTCCTTGAGTGGCACCTTGAAGCGCGAAAACGCATAAGCTGCCATAACCCCGAAGCCGACCGAGAGCACGGTGGAGCCAAAGGCAATGATGAGCGAGTTGACAAAGCGCGGAATGTAGTTGGACTTGCCCGCCACCACCATGCTCTCGGCGCGCGCCATCCTGTCGCACTTTTCGGTAGCGGGTGGAAGTGAGGCCAAGTACTCTGCGGTTTGGCGCGACCGGGTAGTGAACAGGTTGCAGTAGCCCTGCATGGACGGCTCAAACCACACCTTGGGCGGGTAGCTGATGGCATCCGAGGGGCTTTTGAAGCCGGTCAGGATGATCCACACCAGGGGCGTGATGGTGATGAGCGCATACAGCGCCACCAGCAAACCAGCAACCCAGCGGCTGGTGTCACTGGGCTCGACCACTGAATGCGCGGTACTGATGCCTTTGCTCATGATGTGGCTCGGGAAAACATTGGACAAGATGGCATGTGCGTGCTGGCGAGATTGAGCAACGGCTAGCGCGCCTTGACGTAGTTCAGCGCCTTGACATACATGTTGGCCAAGCCAAACACGGCGACGAACAGGATGATGGCAAATGCAGACGAATAACCAGTGCGCCATTTTTCGAACGCCTCGCGCTTCAAGGTGATGGAGGCGAGTTCGGTGGTGGAGCCCGGCCCGCCCGAGGTGAGCAGATTCACCATGTCAAACATCTTGAAGTTCTCGATGCCACGGAACAACACTGCCAGCATGATGAAGGGCAGTACCATCGGCAGCGTGATGGACCAGAACTGTCGCCATCTGGAGGCGCGGTCCACCTCGGCGGCTTCGTAGATGTAATCGGGTATGGAGCGCAGGCCGGCCAGACAGATCAGCATCACGTAGGGCGTCCACATCCAGGTGTCCACAATGATGATGGCCCACGGTGCCAACGGCACCTCACCCAGCATCGAAAAAGACGACGGAGACACTCCGGTGAGGGCGGCAGCCACCGCGTTGAACAGCCCGGTTTGCGGCTGGTACAGGAAGGCCCAGAAATTGCCCACCACCGCGGGCGACAGCATCATGGGAATCAGAATCAGCGTGGTCCAGAACCCGTGGCCACGAAACTTGCGGTCCAGCAGGAAGGCCAGCGAGAATCCAATCACGGTTTGCAGCGCAATCGTCCAGAACACAAAGTGAGCCGTGGTCTGCATGGCGATCCAGATGTCAGGATCGGTCAGCACCGAGACATAGTTGTCGATGCCAATGTTGCTCACCACAGCGTTGGGCCGGTTGGCGCGATAGTTGGTGAACGAGAGTTTGATGGTCCAGATCAACGGAAAGATATTGATGGCCAGCAAAAGCGCCATCGTGGGACCGATGAACAGCCAGGCAATGGAGCGATCGGACAGGCCACGCATCCGGCTGGCCAGCGGGGCAGGGGTTGCCATGGCGATGCGGTTAGCCAGGGGCGTTTTGGTGGACATGACGGAAACGTCTAAACGGTTCAGGTTGAAAGCACCCACTCTGCACAAGATGGGCAGAGTGGGTGACCCGTAGCTTCAAGCCAGGAATCGGGCCGCTTTATTTCAGCTTGCCGTCTTCCTTGAACACCTTCGTCCAGTCGGCCACCAGCCCATCGAGCGCTTCCTTTGCCGTGCCTTTGTCCGCCACAACGAAGTCATGTACCCGTTTTTGCATGGCCAGCAGCAACTGGGCATACGAGGGTTCCGCCCAGAAGTCCACCACCTGATTCATCGACTCCTGGAACGCCGGGGCGTACGGCGCGCTCTTCAGATAGCCGGGGTCTTTCAGCACCGCGTTGTGGGCCGATGAGCCGCCAACAGCCTGCCATTTTTTCTGCACGTCAGGCGTTGCAAACCACTTGATGTATTGCAGGGCTTCGTTGCGGTTCGGG
Organism: Rhodoferax sp.; assembly: GCA_026785765.1. GTDB lineage: Bacteria > Pseudomonadota > Gammaproteobacteria > Burkholderiales > Burkholderiaceae_C > CAISIP01. The sequence goes on from JAJAZK010000074.1 coordinate 13,290, forward strand.
GAATACGACACCACCGAGATACCCTGCCCACCCAATTGCACACCCTTGGCCTTGTCCGACGGGTTGACAAAGTAGCCAATCTTGCTACCGCCCACCGTGGGGTCCTTGTCCAGGCCGGGGAAAAAAGCAAACCAGTTCATCATCATCGCGACCTGTCCGGACTTGAAGGCATCCAGGCCCTCACCCATGTAGGAGTTGGTCAGCCCCGGAGGCGTGCTGCCTTTATAGATGGACTTGTAGAACTCCAGGCCCTTGATGGCATCTGCCGAGTTGACGAAGCCTTTCATGTCATACGGTTTGGCCGGGTTTTGGTACTTGAAGCCCATCGGGATCAAAGTGTTGGTCACTCCCATGGTGATGCCTTCAGAGCCACGTTCGGTGAAGATATAGGCCCCATAGACTTTTTTGCCATCGATCATCCGGCCCTGGAAGAACTCCGAAACCTGTTTGAACTCGGTCCAGGTCTTGGGCGGTGCCAGGTCGCGGTTGTGTTTCTTTTTGAACTCAGCCTGAATCTCGGGCTTGGCGAACCAGTCCTTGCGGTAGGTCCAGCCCAGTGCATCCGCCATGGCCGGCAGCGCCCAGTAGTTCGGCGTGCCCTTGGG
>JAJAZK010000075.1 GCA_026785765.1 Rhodoferax sp.
GCTGCAGCCGTCCGTTTCGGCGCCTACCGTGCGCGGGTTGCGGTGCATTACCACCAGCGCCAAGCCGAAGCAAACGCCGTGCTGGCGCGCGTGCGCGAAGCTGGCGGCGACGGCGAAGTATTTCAGGCAGACGTGCGCAACACAGATCAGCTCGACCGCCTTGCGCGGGAGGTGCAGCAACAATTCGGTCGCATCGATGTACTGGTCAACAACGCTGGCAGTTTCGTCAGGCGCACGCCACTGCAAACCGCCAGCGACGAACTGATTGACCAGGTTTTTCACCTGAATGCCCGCTCGATGATCGCCTTGTGCCGCAGCGTCATTCCATTGATGCGCGCCAGCGGCGGTGGCAGCATCATCAACCTGAGCTCACAGGCGGCGCGCACCGGTGGCAGCCTGGGTGCCGGACTGTATGCGGCGTCCAAGGGCTACATCACGACCCTGACCCGCGCGCTGGCGAAGGAACTGGTCGGCGACAACATCCGGGTCAACGCGGTTGCACCGGGCGTGATCAGAACCGCGATCCACGACGGACACACCGACCCACAGTTGCTGGAGCAGTTGCGCGCCGGCATACCGATGGCGCGCCTGGGCACGGCCGACGAGTGTTCTGGCGCGATCCTGTTCCTGGCGAGTGAAGAATTTTCTGGTTATGTGACCGGGCAGGTGATTGAAGTCAATGGCGGCAGCGTGATGCCGTGAGGCTCGGCGCGGGCGTGGTCCTCCAGCACCATCTGCGCGCCCTTCTCCGCCACCATGATGACCGGGGCATTGGTGTTGCCCGAGGTGATGGCCGGAAACACCGAGGCATCGATCACGCGCAGGCCGCGCACGCCGTGCACACGCAGGCGCGCGTCGACGACTGAGGTAGCCGGGACGGGGCCCATGGCGCAGGTGCCCACCGGATGAAAAATCGTGTCCGCTCGCGCGCGGAAATCGTCCAGCAGCGCGGCGTCCGATTCGTACGCGGCTCCCGGCAGCGTTTCGGCTTCTATCACGTCGCGCAGAGGCGCACTGGCGGCCAGGGCGCGCAGCAACCGGGCGCCCACCAGCGCCTCTGCCACGTCCAGCTCCGTCCCCAGGTAGTTCGGACGGATGGCAGGCGGCTGGAACGGGTCGGCACTGCAGATGTGGACGGTTCCGCGGCTCGTCGGGCGGCAGGCATGGACCGACATCGAAAAGCCGGGGAACGGGTCGGGGTTCATCGTCTGACGTGCGCCGGACGGCTTCGTGGTGTAACTGGCCGGGTTGAAATACAGCTGCAGATTGGCGCGGGTCTGCTGCGCATCGGAGCGCACGAATCCGCCCGCCTGGTTCACGCTCATGCCCAAGGGGCCGGACCGCCACACCAGATATTGCAGCGCGGCGCGCAGCTTGCCGGTCCACGGGAACAACTGTCCGTTCAGGGTCGCCACCCGGGAGCGGTAACTGTGCGTGATGTGCAAATGGTCCTGCAGCCCGCAGCCGACCATTGGTGCCTGCACGTTGCTGCCGATGCCATGCTGCGCCAGCAACTGCGCGTCGCCAATCCCCGAGAGTTGCAGCAGTTGGGGCGAATTGACGGCGCCGCCACAGACGATCACTTCGCACCGCGCAAAAGCCTGCAACAGTTGCCCGTCCCGCCGGTACTCCACACCAAAGGCCCGTCCGTCGCGGATCAGAATGCGGGTGGCATGGGCCTGCGACTGCAAACCCAGGTTGGCGCGAGCCAGCGCGGGGCGCAGGAAGGCACTGGCCGTGGACTCGCGCCAGCCCCTGCGGGTGTTGATCTGGTAGATGCCCACACCTTCACTCGTCGGGCCATTGAAGTCGTCCGTGCGCGCAAACCCCAAGGTCTGGGCAGCCTGCAGAAAGCTGCCACACAAGGGATGGACCGCCGCCGAGATGTCGTCCACATGCATCGGGCCGCCGACACCATGATGGGCGCCCGCACCCCAGGCATGGTCCTCGGAGTGCTTGAAGCACGGCAGTACGTCGTTCCAACCCCAGCCTGGGTTGCCGAGCCGCTCCCAACCGTCGTAGTCTTCAGCTTGTCCACGCACATAGGCCATGGCATTGATGGAGCTGGAGCCACCCAGCACCTTGCCACGCGGCCAGTAGGAAGACCGACCACGCAAGGCAGGCTCAGGTTCGGTTTGGTACATCCAGTTCACCGCCGGATTGCGAAAGGTACGCGCGTAGCCGATCGGAACCCGCACCCACAGGCGCCGGTCGCTGCCGCCGGCCTCCAGCAGCAGCACCCTGTGTTGCGGATTGGCAGACAGGCGGTTGGCGAGCACACAGCCCGCAGAGCCCGCTCCGACCACTATGGTGTCGTATTGCTCCATTGGGGTACCAGCGCCACACCATACTCCAGTGCCGCGTCGATCACGGTGGACAACTGGTCGTGTGCGTAGGTGCTGAACACGTAGAGATCAAAGCTGTCACTGCCGAGCCGGTGCATCAGGCAGGGCACATGGTGATGGCCAGTGAGGCAGGCTTGCTCCACGGGAAACGCCGCCTCGCGCAGGTCGATGGCAAACAACTTGCCCAGGGTGTCGCGGCTTTTGTCTCCCGCGATACGGATGCGGCAGCGCGCATGGCTCAGATCAATGACGGAGCCCACTGCGGGGGCCACATGCTGGCGCAGCCAGACGGTGTTGTCGGCAGCCTCGTCGGCCACGATCAGGAACTCCTCGGGCCCGGTGCGGATCACCAGGCCTTGCACAGTGCGCAAGGTATTCCCGCCTACCGCCGGCGGGCGCTGCCCGAGTACCGCCTGCAGTGCCTGCTCCAGTTCCGCTGTCCCGGAAATCCAGGTACTGACCTGCGTGACACTGGACAGCGTTTGGGCAAACAGCCGCACGCCAATTTGCCCGGCGGCGTTGGGGCGCTCAGTCGGCGCATGGCCTTCGAACGGGCTGCGCTGCACAGCGACAGTGGGGCGCGTCATGTCAGGCACGGTACAGCTTTCCTTCCGGGTCCAGGAAACACGGGTCTACCACCCGCAGCCGGTATTGGCGTCCCTGCACCGGCGAGGCAGCAATCACTTCCTGTCCGACCCGGCTCAAACCACCTTCAAGCAGGCCCAGGCCGATCGACTTGCCGACCGCCTTGCTGAACGCGGTCGATGTGATGTGGCCACGGCCATGGCCACGAATCTCGTCATCGGCAAAAAAGAGGATCGCGCCATTTGATGGAGCTGCACCGCCCTCGACCGCCTCCAGCCCGACCAGGGTCGGGCGGTCCAGGCGCGCCAGGTTTTCGCTGCGGCGCAGGGCGTCGCCCCAGAACGGTTTGAGCTTGCTCGCTAGTCGGCCCATGCCCAGGTCGTCCAAAGTGGTGCGGCCATCCATCTCGGAGCCGACCACATGGCCTTTCTCGATGCGCAACGAACCCAGCGCCTCCAGGCCATACGGCCGCAGGTTCCATGGCTTGCCAACTTCAAACAGGTGCTCCCAGATGCGCCGACCGTAGTGTGTCGGTGTATACACCTCGAAGGCCAGCTCGCCGGAGAACGTGAGCCGGATGATGCGGATGTGCACACCAGACAATGCGCCGGACAGGTCGGCATCCAGCACCCCCATGTGCGGTATCGCCTCGTTGCTGACGTCCAATTCGGGAAACGCGGCCTTGAGCACATCGCGCGCTTTCGGTCCGGCCATGCTCATGGCCGCCCACTGGTCAGAGATGGATGCCACCGTGACCCGCAACTCGGGCCAGACCACTTGCAACAAGAACTCAAGATGGCCCATCACCTTGGCCGCCTGCGCGGTGGTGGTGGTCATGAAGAATTCTGTCTCGCCCAGACGGCTGGTGGTGCCGTCGTCCATGACGATGCCGTCCTCACGCAACATGAAGCCATAACGCGCCTTGCCGATCGGCAGCTTGGCGAAACCATTCACATACACGCGGTTCAAAAACTCCGCAGCGTCCGGCCCCTGAACGTCAATCTTGCCCAGTGTGGACACATCCGCTATACCAACCTGTTCGCGCACGAAAGCCATCTCGGCCTGGTAGGCCTCGGTCAGGTTGGCGCCAAACGTGCGGTACCACAACGGCCGTTTCCAGGCGCCCGCCTCCATCATGAAGCCGCCGTTGTCCACATGCCAGTCGTGAATGGAGGTGCGCCGCAGCGGTGCCAGATGCGCACCCACGCTGCGCCCGGCCAGGGTTCCAATCGTTACCGGTGAATACGGTGGGCGGAAGGTGGTGGTGCCGACATCTTGCAGCGCCAGACCGCGCAGGGTCGCCATCATGGCCAGGGCATTGAGGTTGGAGGTCTTGCCCTGGTCGGTTCCCATGCCCAGAGTGGTGTAGCGCTTGAGGTGCTCGACCGACTGGTAACCCTCACGGTGCGCCAGTCCGATGTCATCGGTTGCCACGTCGCTCTGGAAGTCCACGAAGGCCTTGTCGCGCGCCTTGCCGGAAAGAATCGGAGCCAACGGCGCAAAACGCATGTCTGCGTCCAGGCCCTGCGGCGCTGGCGGGCATTCGCCATCAGCAGACAAGCCGCACACTGCCATCGCCTGCACTGCGGCATTCCAGCCACTCTGGACCGCCGCCGCCCAGGTTTGGGCTCCCGTCATCGCGCCGGCGCCGAAGTGCGCGCGGTCGAAGCCGCCCGGCACAAAACCCGCGATGTCGTCGCGATAGACCGGCTTGATGCCGCGATGCGATGTCAGGTGCACCGTCGGCGTCCACCCGCCCGACATCGCAACCAGGTCTGCCGCCTGGCTGCGTGCCGTCCCGGTCACCGTGCCGGTGCCGATGTCATAGGGTGCGAGCATGCAGGAGCGGACACGGTGTGCGCCCTGCACATGCGTGACTGCAGTGGCCAGGGCCACCTGCACACCGGCTTCGCGGGCCAGGGCCAGCACCTGGGCACCGGCCTGCGCGCGCAGGTCGGCCAGACTGACCCGTGCTCCCGATTGCGCCAGCGCGACCGCGTCGAGGTAAGCGGCATCGTTGTTGACGGCAAACACGGCATTGCGGCCGGGAGCCACGGCGTACCGGTTGACATAGGCACCCACGGCGCCGGACAACATGACGCCCGGCCGGTCATTGCCGGGAAACACCAGCGGGCGCTCGAGCGCCCCGCAGGCCATGAGAACCGCCCGTGCACGAACGATGTGCAAGCGCTGCCGCGGGACACCACGCTCCACGGCAGCTACGCCCGGGGGCGACAGTTCGGCCACGCCGACGGTGTTGCCGTCGTACAGACCGAAAGCGGTTGCACGCGTCAGCATGCGCACGTGCCCGGTGCCGGCAAGATCGGCAAGCATCCGCTGCAGCCACTGCGCCGCCTCACTTCCGACCGGATGGCCCAGCAGCGAACCGCCAGGCTCGAAATCCTGCTCGACCAGGGTCACGTCGAGGCCGGCGCGCGCGGCGCACAGGGCAGCCGTCAGCCCGGCAGGGCCAGACCCGACCACCAGCAGATCCGTGAAAACATGGTGCCAGTCGTAACGGTCCGGGTCTGGCTGCTCGGTTGCCGCACCCAGCCCCGCCGCCTTGCGGATGAAATGCTCGTAAAACATCCAGGCCCCACGCGTCGGGCCCATGAAGGTCTTGTAATAGAAGCCTGCGACAAACAGCGGCGACAGCAGTGAGTTGATCGCCATCAGGTCGATGCGGACTGACGGCCATGCGTTTTGCGTGGCTACCTGTAGCCCGCCATGGGCTTCGATGACGGTGGCAGCCAGGTTGGGCTCCTGGCGCGCACCGCTGCCCACGGTGAGCAAGGCGTTGGGCTCTTCGATCCCGCACGCCATGATGCCGCGCGGGCGGTGGTACTTGAAGGAGCGCGCGACCAGGTGCCTACCCTGCGCGAGAAGTGCCGACGCCACCGTGTCGCCCGCCAACGCCTGCACGGCCTCGCCATTGAAATTGAACTGCAACGGCGCATCACGCCGGATGCGGCCACCCTTGGGCAGACGAAAAGCGCCGCTCATTTAACGACCTTCGTGCTGCGCACTGCGCTGCGAGCTAGTCTGGGGCGACCCGGCGCGGCGCTCATGCCACACCCCTTTCGCGTGCCGGCATCACGGCCAGGATGTCGTGCGTCACGGTGTTGCGGCGCACCGCCAGCCAGCGCCTGCAAGCCAGAGTGTGCTGCCAGAACTCCACATGTTCGCCCTTGGGGTTGTTGCGCATGTAGACCGCCTCGACCCAGGCGTCATGGTGCTCGGCGTCCAGCGGCGGGTAGGTCTTGGTGGCGTCGCCGAAGTAACTGAACTCGTCGTGGTCGCGCACACCGCAATAGGGGCAATGGATTCTGAGCATGCTTGTTCGGCCTTACTGCAGATGGTTGTAAGGACCGGTACCGGCCTCGTCGATATACCGGCCTCTGGCAAACCGGTCCATCGTGTAGCCGGCGTTGTAGGCGTGCGGTGCGTCGTTTGCAATGGTGTGCGCGAAACACCAGCCGGATGCCGGCGTGGCCTTGAAGCCGCCGTAACACCAGCCGCCATTGAGGTAGAAACCGGGCACCGGCGTGGTCGTGATGATCGGGCTGCCGTCGGGCGTCATGTCCATGATGCCGCCCCAGTGGCGCAACAGACGCAGGCGTGCCGCAAACGGAATCAGGCCAACCAGCCCCTGCGTGGTCTCGGCGATGTTGGGCAGGTTGCCGCGTTGCGCGTAGCTGTTGTAGCGGTCGATGTGTCCTCCGAACACCAGCCCCCCCTTGTCGGATTGGGAGACGTAGAAATAGGTGGCCGACCAGACCACCACATGGTGTACCACCGGCTTGATGGATTCGCTCACAAACGCCTGCAACACATGGCTTTCGATGGGAAGGCGCAGGCCGGCCATTTGCGCCAGCACCGACGTGTGCCCGGCCACGGCCGCAGCCACTTTGCCTGCGCCAATGTCGCCGCGCGTGGTCTTGACTCCCACCACTCGGTCTCCCGACCACAAGTAGTCGAGCACTTCGCAGTTCTGGATGATGTGCACTCCAAGCTGGTCGGCAGCACGCGCGTAACCCCAGGCGACCGCATCGTGGCGCGCAGTGCCGGCATCGGGCAACAGCGCACCGCCATAAATAAGGAAGCGTGCGTTGTCGCTGTAGTCGAGATAAGGTGCCTCTTTCATCATGCCCTCTCGGGACAGGATTTCAGCGCGGATGCCGTTGAGCCGCATGATGTTGGCGCGGCGCACCCAGCCATCAAGCGAGGTCTGCGAGTTCGCTGCGAACAGGTATCCACGCGGGGAGAACATTACGTTGTAGTTGAGTTCTTCCGACAAACCGCGCCACAGTTCCAGCGAATGTTCGTAGAACGGCGTGTTGTCGCGCAGCATGTAGTTGGAGCGCACGATGGTGGTGTTGCGGCCAACGTTGCCAGAACCGATGTAGCCCTTCTCGACCACCGCAATGTTGCCGATGCCGTGGTTCTTGGCCAGGTAGTAGGCCGTGGCAAGGCCGTGCCCGCCGCCACCGATGATGACGACGTCATAGTTTTTCTTGGGCTCCGGGTCGCGCCAGGCGCGCTCCCAGCCCTTGTGGCCGCCCATCGCATGCTTGAGCAGCGACCAGACCGAATAACGCTCGCCCATACGCCTACATCCTCATGCGTTTGGCTTCAGGGTCGAACGGCGGCTCCATCTGCAGACGCGCCGGGCGCCGCTCGCCCAGGATTTCGATCTCCAGTTGCATATCTGGCTTGACCAGTTCGGTGGGAATGTAACCCTGCGCCAGCGAAAGGTCCACGAAGTGGCCATAACCACCCGAGGTAACCCAGCCGACCACCTTGCCGTCGACCCAGATCGGCTCGTCGCCCATCACGTCGGTGTCGGTCGCGTCCACCACCATACATACGCGGGTGCGTTTCGGGCC
>JAJAZK010000076.1 GCA_026785765.1 Rhodoferax sp.
AAATGAAATTTCTGCTTCCGCTTTTCTGTTGCAAACCGCTTGGCCAATCGATCCGCGCCGCCAGCGCACCTGCCCCTGCAGTGCGCGTCGGAGCGACGCTGTTGTGCTTGTTCATGGTCGGCTGCGCTAGCCTGCCCGAGCCGGTGCTTCCCCCGCCAGTGCTGGTTGTACCGCCCGTGTCGGTGAAGCGTCCGCCCAAGGTCGGGTTGGCACTTGGTGGTGGTGCCGCCAGGGGTTTTGCCCATGTCGGTGTGATCCAGGTGCTTGAGGAGTCCGGCCTCAAGCCGGATCTGGTGGTTGGAACCTCCGCAGGCAGTCTGGTCGCCGCCATCTACGCCAGTGGAAAGTCCGGCCGCCAACTGCAGCAGATCGCCCTGCAGATGGAAGAGGCGACCCTGGCCGACTGGACCTTGCCGTTTTTTGGCCGCGGGGTTCTGCGTGGTGATGCCCTGGGCCGGTTTGTCAACCAACAGGTCGGAGGCATTCCGATCGATGCGATGGTGCTGCCATTGGGCATCGTGGCGACGGATCTGCAAACTGGTGAGGGCATTGTTTTCCGTGTCGGCGATGCCGGCCTGGCGGTGCGCGCATCGAGTGCTGTGCCGTCGGTGTTCCAGCCGGTGCGCATTGGCAACAAGGAATACCTGGACGGTGGTCTGGTGGCACCGGTGCCGGTGCGTTATGCACGCCAGATGGGTGCTGAGTTGGTGATTGCGGTGGATATCTCAAGCGAGCCACAGGCAAACAGTGCCGACGGAGCGTTGCAGGTCTTGCTGCAGACTTTCGCGATCATGGGCAAGAGCATCAACGCTTTTGAACTGCTTGGCGCTGATGTGGTAGTGCGCCCCCGGTTGAACACTGTGGGCGGCGCCGATTTCGCGGAACGCAGGCGTTCCATCGATGCTGGTCGGGCGGCGATGCTGGCTGCCTTGCCGCTGTACCGCGCCAAGCTGGCAGAACTGGCCCGATAGGCGGCGCCTGCCAACCTATAATTTCTGCTCGCGAAACGGGTAGGCATCCAACAAGAAACAAGGCGAACCGGAGTCGTACGGAGACCAACATGAAGCCTGCACGCAAAGACACGCGCATCCTGATCTACAGCCACGACACCTTTGGCCTGGGCCATTTGCGCCGCTGCCGAACGATCGCGCATGCGTTGGTGGACCGTTTCAAAAACCTGTCTGTGCTGATTCTGTCCGGTTCTCCCATCATCGGCAGTTTTGACTTTCGTTCCCGCGTCGATTTCGTGCGTGTGCCGGGGGTGGTAAAGCTGCGCAACGGCGAATACACACCGCTGAATCTGCATATTGATGTCGAGCAGACGTTGATGATGCGTGCGTCCATCATCAAACACACGGCCGAAATGTTCGATCCGGACATCTTCATCGTCGACAAGGAGCCACTCGGGCTGCGTGGCGAAGTATTGGAGACCCTGGAGATGCTCAAGCAGGGCGGCACCCGGCTGGTGCTGGGGTTGCGCGATGTCATGGACGAGCCGAAGCTTCTGGTCCCCGAGTGGCGGCGCAAGAAGGTGCTGCCGGCACTGCGCGACATTTATGACGAGATCTGGATTTATGGCTTGCCGCAGATCTGCGAGCCTCTGGCCGGTATAGCCTTGCCAGCCAGCGTGAAGAAGAAGATCACCTATACCGGTTACCTGGCACGTGAAGTCTCCACTGCCGGCGCGCCGCCACGGTTGCCGGAGATTACCAAGCGGCCGTACATACTGGTGACGACCGGCGGTGGTGGTGATGGCGAAGGATTGATCGACTGGGTGTTGCGCGCCTATGAACACGATTCATTGCTCCCCTATTCAGCGCTGCTGGTGCTCGGGCCGTTCATGCAGCCGGAGAAGCAGACCGAGTTCATGAACCGTGCCGCCAAACTCAAGCGTGTGGACGCGATCACCTTTCACAGCAATCTGGAGGCTCTGGTGGCTGGCGCCGCTGGCGTGGTGGCGATGGGTGGCTACAACACCTTTTGCGTGGTCTTGTCGCTCGACAAGCGGGCTCTGATTGTCCCGCGAACGACGCCGCGTCTGGAGCAGTTCATTCGCGCCGACAGTGCCGCCAAAATTGGCCTGATCGCCATGCTCAGCGAAGATGGCCAGAACGACCCGGCCGTCATGGCAGCGGCCTTGCGCGCCTTGCCACGTCAGAATTTGCCGTCCGAGGTTGTGGTGCCCGGATTGCTGGAAGGCCTGCCCAACGTCGCCAAACTCGTCGCCCCCTGGCTCAACGCGGCGGATGACAGCCAGAGCGCGGCGATAGCCCGTATTGGCTGACGTGCCCTGGATGAGTGCTGCCGGGCCGCTGCCAGGGCGCTCGCTACCGCAGCCGCCAGGCGAAATTACTCCAGTGGTTGCCTCGGACCGGGTGGCATTTGTCCTTAAGGGTTACCCCCGCCTGTCCGAGACCTTCATTGCGCAGGAGATTGCCGCGCTCGAAAAGCTGGGGCTGTCGATTCTGATCTATTCGCTGCGCCACCCGACGGATAAACAGGTACACCAGGTGCACGCCGAGATCCGCGCGCCTGTGGTTTACCTGCCGGAGTATCTTGGCGACGACCGCAGCCGCGTGTTGCGCGCCTGGTGGAACGTGCGGCGTTTGCCGGGTTACCGCACGGCAGTGCGGGTATGGCTGCGCGACTTGTGGCGGGATCGTTCGGCGAGTCGATTGCGCCGGTTTGGCCAGGCAATGGTGCTGGCACATGAATTGCCTTCCGACGTGAAACGCCTGCACGCCCACTTCTTGCACACACCGGCGTCGGTCGCGCGATATGCGGCCATGATGCGCAACGTGGTGTGGTCTGGCTCTGCGCACGCCAAGGATATCTGGACCTCGCCAGTCTGGGAGTTGCGGGAAAAGCTGGCATCGTGCGACTGGCTGGTGACCTGTACCGGTGCCAACCGCGACTACCTTGCCAGCCTGGCACCAGCGGGCAAGGTGGAGTTGGTGTACCACGGCCTGGATCTGGAGCGTTTCCCTCCCCGGTCAGAGTCGTCCGGCCGCCGAGACGGCTCCGATCCGGCAGACCCGGTGCAAATTCTTTCGGTCGGGCGCCTGGTTGAAAAGAAGGGCTTCGATATCGTGCTCGACGCATTGGCGCGCCTACCCCCGGATCTGCATTGGCGCCTGGTCCATGTGGGCGGTGGTCCGTTGGGCGCGGCGCTGGCGGGGCAGGCAACGGCACTTGGTATTGGGCACTGGATCAGCTGGCGCGGCGCGATGGCGCAACAGGAACTGCTTGGGTTGTACCGGGCCGCCGACCTGTTTGTATTGGCGAGCCGGATTGCCCACGATGGCGACCGCGACGGGCTGCCCAATGTGTTGATGGAGGCCCAGAGCCAGGCACTGGCCTGTGTGGCGACGCGGGTCTCGGCAATTCCCGAACTGATCGAAGGAGATCGCACCGGCATCCTGGTCGAACCGGAGTCGGCAATTGCCCTGGCGGCTGGGCTGTGCAGCCTTGTCACCAACCCCGCCTTGCGCCAGACGCTCGGTGTTGCGGGGCAGCAGCGCCTGCAGCAGCGATTCGGGGCAACTTCCAACCTGGTCCGGCTGGCGCACAAGTTCGGTTTGCAGGCGAGTGCCTAACCGGCTGCAGCGGCGACCAAGCCCGTCGCCTGCTCCAGGCCTGCCACGCAAAGGCAGCGTTGCAACAAGCTGGATTCGAGGGTGGCGTCGTCGTGGCGTGCCCGCTGCAGCAGGCGTGATACGTCTAGCCGGTCCGGCAGGATGCGAGAGCCCGCGACCAGCTCCAGCACGGCATCCCGATTGCTGCGCAGGAACCGGTTGTAGACCCAACGGAAACCCTGCTTGTCGCGCCGCCATTGTGTTGGTAATGGCTCGAACCGGGCAAACAGATTGCGCAGCTCGAATTTGTTCCAGGGGCCGGAGAATTTGGCTTGCGCGCCGCTGTGCATGAACGGCGCGAACCGGTGGTCCAGCAAAGGACTTCGGTTCTCGATGCCCGACATCATGGCGTTGCGGTCGTTCTGCCACAACCATTCCGGCAGTCGGCCGATGGCGGCGTCCCGCACCAGCGCCGCGCCGAGAGTGCCATCCCAGTGCTTCAGCGGATCGTTGACGGGTGCCAACAGTACCGATTGATCCAGATACGCGTCAAGGCCGGGCGGGTCATCCAGGGAGCCAATCAGGTGGCGGCCCCGGTGCCGCGCCGCGTCGGGCTCGTCGCGTGCGCCGACCATGGCCTTGGCGTTCCCGGCGTTGGCTTCAAGTGACTCGGCGATCCAGTCACTGTCCCCGCGCGCGCGCGCCTCGGCGAGCGCAAAACGGTAGTAGCGGTCCCAGTACCCACCAAAAAATTCGTCGCCTCCAGTTCCGTCCAGCACCACCGGGACATCGTGCTCGGCGATGCGGGCGTAAAGCTGCGGCATTGCCAGTACGTTGCCAATAAACGGAAACGGCTTTTCCTGATGTCGGCAAACTTCCAGAAAACCAGCCATGCCGCCGCTACCGTAGTCGAGCGGCACGTTGATCGCCTGGATGCCGAGCTGTTTGACGCATTGCCTCGCATAAAACGCGTCATCACTTTTGCCGGCGTCGCCGGTAAAACAATGCACCTGGTCCGCCAGCCCATTGGCACAAAGCACCGACAGAATCAGTGAACTGTCTACCCCGCCGGACAGCAACAAGCCAACCTTGCGGTCAGACACCAGGCGCGATAACACAGCCTCTTGCAGCAGGTCGGCAAGCTGCTCGGGCTCTGGATTTGTTGCGCCGGCATACAGCGCCAGGTCGAAGTAGCGCTCCGCGCGGACCTCCCAGCTTGCGAGATCGACATGTAGTGCGCAACCCGCTGGAACCTGGCGGATGCCCTCTATGTGCGTTTGCCCGTCGGCGTGTGGAAACAGCCAGCCGTCCAGCAGGAAGGTGTCGAGCTGCGCGGCTTTCATGACCGGGCGCTGCTGCCGGTACGCCAGAATCGGCGCCATCTCGGACGCCAGGCACAGGCTATCGGCGTCCTGGTAAAAGAACAGTGGCTTCTTGCCGTACCGGTCGCGTACCGCCACCATGCGCCCCGACGCTTCGTCGAGCAGGCAAAATGCCCACATGCCATGCGCCTGGTTCAACCCGTCGATGCCGCGCCTGACGACCAGTTCGAGCAGCACTTCGGTGTCGCTTTCGGTCTCGAAGTGCGAACCAGTGGCCGACAGTTCCTGGCGCAGGGCGCGGAAGTTGTACACCTCGCCGTTGTAGATCAGAGTCTTGTCCGCCCGGCGAAACGGTTGGTCAGATCGACGTGCGGGGTCCTGAATGGACAGCCGTGTATGGCCGGCATATCCCGATACCGCTGGCGTGTGTGGCTGCGCGCGGTCCTGCCACACGAACTGGTACGCGCCGATACCGTCCGGCCCCCGGTGGCGCAGCGCCTCGGTCGCTGCGGGCGCGCGCTCCGCATCAACCGGTCGGCGCCGCTCAAGAATCATGAAAAGTCCACACATGGAGTCGGGGTCGGGGTTTGTGGGTGCAGCCTGCAGGGGTGAGGTTGGGGCGGCTGTTGGATGGCGCCGCGACCGGCACGCGCATGGCAGATGGAGAATTGTAGAGGCCGGTTGCAAGCGCTTCGAAACGGTCAGTGCGTTGCTGGCCCAGCGCCGTCGGGAACTAGAATTGTGCATGCGCATCGCCTTCTACGCGCCCCTGAAATCGCCTGCGCATCCCACTCCTTCCGGGGACCGGCGCGTGGCGCGACTGTATGTCGAGGCACTGACGTTGGCAGGGCACGATGTCGAACTGGTATCTGATTTGCGCAGCTTCGATGGTGTTGGTGATCCCGCGCTGCAGGCGGCTGTCCGCACCGAGGGTGAGGCGCAGGCGAAAGTACTTGTATCGCGCTGGGGCGGCGCCAGCGCCGCCACTGTGCCGGCGCTATGGTTTACCTACCATGTCTACTACAAGGCACCGGATTGGATCGGACCGGCTGTCAGCAAATCGCTGGGGATCCCGTACGCAATCGCTGAGGCGTCCTATGCAGCCAAACGTGCCGCTGGCGCCTGGGCCGACGGGCATGCGGCCGCCACACGCGCAATTTGCGCGGCTGATCTGCTGGTGTGCCCGACCCGTGACGATATGGTTGGCCTGCGCCAGGTGACGGGCGCGCGGGCCAATCTTCTGTACCTGCCACCGTTTCTCGACCCTGCGCCGTACCGCGACGCCGCGCGCCAACGTGATGTCCATCGCACCGAGCTAGCGGCATGCTGGCGGCTGGATCCGGCAGTGCCGTGGATCATTGTGTCGGCGATGATGCGGCTCGGCGACAAGCTGGCGTCGTACCAGTTGTTGGCCAGGACGCTCGGGCAGCTGATGAACCTTCCATGGAACATGCTGGTGGCTGGCGATGGACCGGCAGCAGAGACGGTGCGCTGCGTGCTGGATGGTGCGGCACCAGACAGAGTGCGTTTTGCCGGGAAATGTTCCGCGGCCGGATTGGCGGCAATGTACGCGGCCAGCGACCTGTGTGTCTGGCCCGCAGTCAACGAGGCCTACGGAATGGCCATGCTGGAAGCTCAGGCCGCCGGAATACCGGTGGTTTCCTGTGCCAATCGCGGCGTGGTCGACGTGGTCCGTGACGGC
The DNA here is from genome assembly GCA_026785765.1 of Rhodoferax sp. Taxonomy (GTDB): domain Bacteria; phylum Pseudomonadota; class Gammaproteobacteria; order Burkholderiales; family Burkholderiaceae_C; genus CAISIP01. Next base: position 6,600 of record JAJAZK010000076.1, read on the forward strand.
GAGACGGGTTTGCTGGCTCCAGCTGGCGATGAGCCCGGCTTCGCGCTGCGCATCCGCCACCTGTTGCAAGACGCGGCGCTACGCACTGCGCTGGGATCGGCCGCAGCGAAGATGGTTGTTGATGAGCGCAGCACCGGCCACGCCGCACGCTCACTCGCCGATGCCATCGCTGCGTTGCAAAGTCGAAGGCTCGCTGCATGACGCGGCTGGTGATGTTGCGGCATGGGCAAACAGCCTGGAGTCGCGCCGGCCGTTTACAAGGGCGTACCGATACCGAACTTGATGCGCAGTGTGCCGACACATTTTCCGTTTTGCGTGTGCCCGCAACCCTGGGTTTGATGCGCGTCCTGACCAGTCCATTGCGGCGCTGTACGCAGACAGCGACCCATCTGCGCCTGTTCGATGCAGTGGTGGAGCCGCGTATTGTCGAAATGTCCTGGGGTGCATGGGAGGGCCGCGTTCTGCGCACCCTGCGAAAGGAGCTAGGCAGCGCGATGGCCGCGAACGAAGCGCGCGGCATGGATTTCACACCCGACGGCGGTGAGAGTCCGCGACAGGTACTGGAGCGGGTGCGGCCGTGGCTGGCAGAGATTGGTGGCGCCCAGCTTCCAACGCTGGCCATCACGCATCGCGGCGTGATCCGTGTGCTGTTGGCCCTGGCCACAGGCTGGGACATGACGGGCAAGCCGCCAGCCAAGCTGGACTGGACCGCATTGCAGGTGTTCCGTGTAGACCAGGGCGGGCAAGTGCAAGTGGAACAACTCAATCTGGCGTTGGAGCCGGCTGATGGCGCATCGGTCAATGTCGGCAGGGCGCAGCGCGCCGATAGCGCATGAGTGAGCGGCGCGTTTTGTTCTACGTTCAGCACCTGCTGGGGATCGGGCATCTCAAGCGCGCCGCCACCATCGTGGACGCCATGACCCGTTGCGGCCTGGAGGTAACCCTGGTCAGCGGTGGTTATCCGGTTCCCGCGCTGGTGGTGAATGCCCGGCAGCTGGTGCAATTGCCGCCGGTCGGCGCTGCTGATTTGTCCTTTCGGGAACTGGTGGACATTCACGGCCAACCCGTTGACGAAGCCTGGAAACGCATGCGCAGCAACCTGCTGCAGGACACGTGGCGGCGCTTGCAGCCGCATGCTGTGGTGATCGAACTGTTTCCGTTCGGACGGCGTCAGATGCGTTTCGAATTGCTGCCATTGCTCGACGCGATCAAAGGCGAAGCGCAGCCGCCGCTGGTGGTTTGCTCGGTGCGCGACATTTTGGGTGGTGGAGCCAAGGACCCGGCCCGGCAGGACCAGATGCTGCAGACTTTCAACCAGTACTTCGACGCAGTGCTGGTGCACGGCGACCCGACCGTGATTCCATTTGGATTGACGTTTCGCCATGCCGACCAGCTTGGAACGCGTTTGAATTACACCGGTTATGTGGTGGACCCGGCGCCGACACAGGTAGCGGGCTCGCGCGTCGGCACCGATGAAGTGCTGGTATCGGTTGGTGGTGGGGCGGTGGGCCGTCAGTTGCTGGAAGCCGCCATTCGTGCGCGACCGTTGACGACATTGTCGGGCGTGCACTGGCGGTTGCTGGCCGGATTGAATGCCGCGCAGGGCACTCTGGCTGAACTGGGCGCGCTCGCCGGGACGGCTGGAGCAGGTGCGATCAGCATCGAAAGACACCGTGCAGATTTTATGGAACTGCTGCAAAACTGCCGTCTCTCGGTCAGCCAGGCGGGCTACAACACCACGCTGGAGACGCTGGCGGCAAGAGCGCGCGCGGTCCTGGTGCCGTTTGCGGGTGGCGCCGAGGTCGAGCAGAACGTGCGCGCGCGCATCCTTGGCCAACGCGGCAGGGTCGAGGTTGTAGAGGAGTCGGATTTAACCCCTGAAAAGCTGGCGCGTGCAATTGACCGTGCTGCCCTGCAGCCGGTCATGTCCGCCGATACCATCAGGCTCGATGGTGCCCAGCGCAGTGCCGAACTGGTCTCGCGTTGGATCGGGGAGCGTTTTTCGTGAGTCCGGCCTGGACAGGCTTGCTGGCGGAGCTTGCACAGTGGCACGACCAAGGCGCCGTCGCAGAGTTATGGTGGCGAGACGATGACGCCGGCAAGTTGACGCCAGCACTCGCGCGCTTGCTGGGTCTTTCACAGGTGGCCCGGATTCCGCTGGCCTTGGCGGCCGTGCCTATGGATCTGGAAGCCTGCATCGCGCATGCAGACAACCCGCTGGTGACAGTTTTGCAGCATGGGGTTGACCACCACAACCGCGCCGCGCCTGGCGCGAAGAAGACCGAGTTTTCGTCAGACGAAGCCGTCGAGTCGGCCCTGCAACGCTTGCAGCTGGGACGAACGCGACTGGAGCAGATCGCGCCAGGGCGGGTGCTGCCGGTGCTGGTGCCGCCCTGGAACCGGGTGTCGTCGCCGGAGTTGTTGCGCCGCCTGGCTGGCGCCGGTTACTGGGCGCTGAGCCGGTTCGGGCCACGCGGAACTGTTGCCGACGGCAGTGGCTTGCGGCATCTCAACACCCATGTCGACATCATCGAGTGGCGAGGCAGCCGGGGATTTGCAGGGGAGAAGACTGTCCTGGCCCAGGCCGTGGCCCACTTGCAGGCGCGCCGCCTGGGGCACGCCGATGCACTCGAGCCCACTGGCTTCCTGACGCATCACGCCGTGCATGACGCCGCTGCGTGGAGCTTTTTGCAAACCCTGTTCGAACATACGGCCGATCTGTCGTATGTGCGCTGGGTGCAGCCGGAAGTTTGATCGGGAAACTATCTTCTATACTTTGACCGGGTGGCTGCGGCCGGTGGCGGAAATCGGCAAACGGGTATGAGATGGCCGGGTTCGGGGGACTGATCGGGTGGACCTTAAGCCGGACAGTGGGGGTGTAGTCTTCATATTTGGTGGGCATGGCTAACGTTATTACGGTCAAGGATCTCAAGGTCTACCTCAACGTGGATGCCGGCATCGTGAAGGCGGTGGACGGAGTTTCGTTCCGTATTCCCGCCGGCAAGACAATCGCACTGGTCGGAGAATCGGGCTCCGGAAAGTCCATCGTGGCCCAGTCGATCATGGGCATACTGCCGCGCGTCGCGCGCATCGAGCAGGGGCAAATATTGTTTCGTGATCCGAATCATCCGGAGGTGGAGGTCGATATCGCGAAGCTCGACATGCTGGGGCCACAAATGCAGTCGATACGCGGTGGGCGCATATCGATCATCTTTCAGGAGCCGATGACCGCCTTGTCGCCATTGCACACGGTCGGCAACCAGATCGGCGAAGCGCTCGGGTTGCACCGGCAACAATTGGGCAAGGTCGAGCGCCGGGGTGCCGTGGTGGAGATGCTGCGTCTGGTCGGGTTCCCCGACCCGGCCAAAGCCGAGAACAACTACCCGTTCGAGTTGTCGGGTGGCTTGCGCCAGCGCGCGATGATCGCCATGGCATTGGTGTGCCGTCCAGCACTGCTGGTTGCGGACGAGCCGACGACGGCGCTCGACGTGACGATCCAGGCGCAAATCCTGCAACTGATCAAGCAATTGCAGTCTGAGCTGCAGATGGCGGTGATGATGATCACGCACGACCTCGGTATCGTCGCCAACATGGCAGATGAGGTGGTCGTGATGTACCACGGCCGAGTGATGGAATCGGGCACTGTCGATGATGTGTTCCGGGACCCACGCCACCCCTATCTAAAAGCCCTGATGCGGGCTGTGCCGCGTTTCAATATGGCCCCGGGCGAACGTTTGACGCCGATTCGGGAGATACAGGTGGTGGCCGGCCACTTGATGCAAAAGTCTGGCGCGCGGGTCTCCGCCGCGGACCCGGCAGCGCCGATGCTTACAGTGCGCAACCTCTATAAGCGCTTCGGTAGCCGCAAGACTTCATGGTTTGGTGGCAAGCCTGGCGGGGAGACGGTGGCGGTAGACGATGTCAGTTTCGATGTCGCTGCGGGGGAGTGTCTGGGCTTGGTAGGAGAATCGGGCTGCGGGAAAACCACCACCGCCAAGATGATTCTGCGTGCCGTGCAGCCCGACTCCGGGCAGATCATCTTTAACGACCGCGGCAAAACGCAGGATGTGCTTACGCTGCAGGGGCCGGAGTTGTTCGAGTACCGGCGGCGCGTCCAGTTTGTCTTTCAGGACCCGTTTGGGTCGCTCAACCCTCGCATGACGGTGTTCGACATCGTCGGCGAGCCGCTGGTAATTCATGGCATCGGAGACGAGGAGGAGCGCTATTCGCGTGTCAAGGAGCTGATCGGTCTGGTGGGTCTGGACGTGCGACACCTGCGCCGCTATCCGCACAGTTTCTCTGGCGGCCAGCGGCAGCGTATCGGTATTGCCAGGGCACTGGCCCTGAGTCCCGACTTGTTGATCTGCGATGAGCCCGTTTCGGCGCTGGACGTTTCGGTGCAGGCGCAGGTCCTCAACCTGCTGCTGGACCTGCGCCGCGAGATGAACCTGACTTACTTGTTTGTGTCGCATAACCTGGCGGTGGTCCACTATATTGCGGATCGGATCGCCGTCATGTGCGCTGGTCGCCTGGTCGAGATGGCCGCGCCACATGCACTGTTCGCGAACCCGGTTCACCCCTATACGAAAGCCCTGCTGGCGGCAGTACCCAGCCCGGATCTGGACCGCAAACTGGACTTCGGCGCCTTGATGGAGGGGAAGGCCTCCACTCCCGCTGCGTGGCCGGTGCCATTTACGGTGGATGGCTCTGCCCGTATGGGCATGCTGGATATCGGCGACCGGCATTTTGTCCGGGTGCATTCGGATGTAGACGTTTCGGAGTTAAAAATATGACTATCCCTTGCAAATCCTTGTCCGTCCCGGTCGTGCTGCGCTGCCTTGGTTTGGCGCTTGCAGTGTCGGCGCCACTGGCGTTTGCCCAAGCGCCCATGCCCGCCAGTTTCATCGAAACACCGATGTTGCGCGACGAAGTGAACGCCAAGAAGCTGCCCGCGGTGCGGCAACGACTGCCCGACACACCGCTGGTGGTTGCCATGGATGGCAAGAGCGCTGAAACCGGCCAGCACGGCGGCACTCTCAATATGCTGATCGGGCGGGCGCGCGATGTGCGCATGCTGGTGGTCTACGGATACGCGCGTCTGATAGGTTATGACCGCAACCTGGTGGTCGTGCCCGATATCCTTGAGAGTATCGATGTCAAGGAGGATCGAATCTTCACCATGAAGCTGCGCAAAGGCCATCGCTGGTCCGATGGTCAGCCCTTCACCACGGACGACTTCCGGTACTTTTGGGACGATGTGGCCAACGACAAGGATCTGAACCCGGCTGGCCCGCCCGCCGAACTGCTGGTGGATGGTGTTGGGCCAAACATTGAGTATCCCGACAAATGGACGCTGCGTTATACCTGGACGAAACCGAATCCCGATTTTCTGCCGCGCATGGCCGGCCCATCGCCGCTTTTCATTTTCCGTCCGGCGCATTACCTCAAGCAGTTCCACAAGAAGTACAACCCGAAGGTTCTGGAGGTCGAAAAATCCGATCCCGGCAAACGTGGCTGGGCGGCGACCCATAACCGGGAAGACAATATGTACCAGTTCGACAACCCGCGGTTGCCGACATTGCAACCCTGGATTAACACGACAAAACCGCCCGCCGATCGTTTCGTCGCAGTGCGCAACCCCTTCTTTCACCGTGTTGACAGCAACGGTCGGCAGTTGCCCTACATTGACCGAGTCGTCATGCCGATCGCCGACGGGAAGCTGATCCCCGCCAAGGCGGGTGCTGGTGAGTCGGACTTGCAGGCACGCGACATCCAGTTCAACAATTACACGTTCCTGAAGAAGGGCGAAAAGGCAGGCAACTACCGCACCCTGCTTTGGCGCACTGGCCAAGGCTCGCATTTCTCGCTGTTCCCAAACCTGAACGTCAACGATCCGGTGTGGCGTGCCCTGTTCCGCGATGTGCGTTTCCGCCGCGCTCTGTCCATGTCGATCGATCGCGCGCAGGTCAACCAGGTGCTGTATTTTGGACTGGCGGCAGAAAGCAACAACACCGTGGTGCCGGAAAGTCCGCTTTACAAGAAGCAGTACCAGACACAGTGGGCCCAGTTTGACCGCAAAGCGGCAGACCGTCTGTTCGACGAAATCGGCTTGAAACGGGGTCCGGACGGCGTGCGCCGACTCTCCGACGGCCGGCCGCTCGAGATCATCGTCGAGACGGCCGGGGAAAGCACCGAGCAGACCGATATTCTGGAGCTGATCCGTGACACTTGGCGTGAGAGTGGCATCAAGCTGTTCAGCAAACCATCGCAGCGCGATCTGTTGCGCAACCGCGTTTTTTCCGGCGAGGCGATGATGTCGGTATGGGGCGGAATGGAAAACGGATTGCCCGGCGCCGACACCAGCCCGAACGAACTGGCGCCCACCAGCCAGGTTCAGTTGCAGTGGCCCAAGTTCGGACAACACTATGAGACTGCGGGCAAGTCGGGTGACGCGCCAGATATTCCGGAGGTAATCGAGTTGATGAAGCTCAATGAAGCCTGGCGCACTGCTACTCGCGAAGCACGCGAGAAGATCTGGCACCGGATGCTGTCAATCCATGTCGAGCAGCAGTACACGATCGGGGTGGTCAACAACGTGATGCAGCCGGTAGTGGTGAGCAATGCCCTGAAGAACGTTCCGGAAAAAGGCATCTATAACTGGGATCCTGGATCGTTCTTTGGCATTTACCGCCCGGATACTTTCTGGTTCACCGAAGCACGCAGGAACTGACGTGCTTGCATACACACTGCGGCGGTTGCTGTTGATGATTCCCACATTGCTGGTGATCAGCTTCGTGACCTTCGTCATCCTGCAGTTGCCCCCGGGTGATTATTTGTCCAACCAGATCGCTGAACTGCGCAGCCAGGGCGACACGGCTGCGCTGCAGAAGATCCAGTTTTTGCGCCATCAGTTCGGGTTGGACAAGTCGTTCATGGAGCAGTACGCGACCTGGGTTGGCATATGGCCAGGCGAACGCGGTTTTTCTGGTCTGATCCAGGGCGACTGGGGTTGGTCCTTTGAATACAACCTGCCGGTGCTGGACGTGGTGGGAGACCGGCTGTTACTGTCCTTCATACTGAACATGTCTGTCATCCTGTTTACCTGGGCAGTGGCGTTCCCGATCGGCTTTTACGCGGCAACGCACCAATATAGTTGGGGTGACCACGGCCTGTCATTTTTGGGCTATGTTGGTCTGGCCACGCCAAACTTCCTGCTGGCGCTGGTGCTGATGTATTTTGCAAATGTGCAGTTCGGCCTGTCGATTGGCGGCATGATGGACCCGCAGTACCTGGATCAACCCATGAGCTGGCCGAAGTTCATGTCGGTGCTGTCGCACCTGTGGATACCGGTGATTGTGATCGGGACCTCCGGTACGGCCGGCATGATCCGGCGGCTGCGAGCCAATCTGCTCGACGAATTGCAGAAGCAGTACGTTGTGACGGCACGCAGCAAAGGCATGCCGCAGTTCAGGCTGTTGGTGAAGTACCCGCTGCGCATGGCGCTCAATCCCTTTGTTGCCGACATCGGCAACCTGTTGCCAAGTGTGATCTCCGGCTCGGCGATTGTGTCGGTGGTGTTGTCGTTGCAGACCGAGGGCCCGATGCTTCTCGATGCCCTGCAGAGCCAGGACCAGTATCTCGCTGGCTCATTCCTGATGTTTCTGGCCCTGCTGACAGTCGTGGGTATGTTCATCTCCGATCTGTTGTTGGCCGCGCTCGATCCGCGTATCCGTCTATCCGGAGAAGTCACGAAGTGAACACGCCGGCAACAGCGGCTCCATCGCGCCTGGAGCATTTCGTATCCACGGCGCCTTTCGAGCCGCAGTCCACCGAAGTATTGACGGCAGAGCAGGAGGAGTTCTATCGCGCGTCGCAGTGGCGCATCATGTGGTGGAAGTTCCGCCGGCATCGGATTGCCGTATGGTGCGCGGTGATCCTGGCGATTCTGTATGGGTCCGCGCTGATCTCGGAAGTGCTTGCCCCGTACGGCCTCAATACGCGTGATTCACGGCATATCTACGCCCCGCCGCAGTCCGTGCATCTGTTTCACGAGGGTCGCTTTGTCGGACCATTCGTGTATGGCTACAACATGAAGCTCAATACCGACACCATGAAGCGGGAGTTCACGCCCGATGTGGGGAAGGTGCAGCCACTGCGGTTTTTCTGCCGCGGCGATGACTACGAGTTCTGGGGTCTCTTCGAATCGACTGTGCACATGGTGTGCCCTGCCGAGGGGGGAACATTTTTTCTGTTTGGGACAGACCGCTTGGGGCGCGATGTGCTGTCTCGCGTCATTTACGGGACGCGCATTTCGCTGACAGTCGGTCTGTTGGGGATTGCGGTCAGTTTTCTGATCGGAATTGTGCTGGGCGGCATATCCGGCTACTACGGAGGCTGGATCGACAACGTGATTCAGCGCCTGATCGAGATCGTGCGTTCTTTCCCTGAGCTACCACTCTGGATGGCCTTGTCGGCGGCCTTGCCAGTGACCTGGAGCCCAATTTTCATCTACTTCGGTATCACGATTATTCTCGGCTTGCTCGATTGGCCGGGACTGGCGCGATCCGTACGATCCAAGTTTCTGGCCTTGCGCGAGGAAGACTTTGCAACCGCGGCCGTTCTCATGGGAGCCAAGCCATCCCGTGTCATCGCGCGTCACTTGTTACCGAGCTTCACCAGCCATCTCATCGCCTCGCTGACCCTGTCCGTGCCAAGCATGATTCTGGGTGAGACGGCGCTGTCGTTCCTGGGCCTGGGCCTGCGCCCGCCGATCACAAGTTGGGGTGTGTTGCTAAACGAAGCGCAGAACATTAACGTGGTGGCGCTGTATCCATGGCTGATGCTGCCCGTGGTGCCAGTCTTTGTGGTCGTATTGGCATTCAACTTCATGGGCGATGGACTGCGCGACGCGGCCGATCCCTACAACTAGAGCTGCGTCATGGAACGCGGCTTGTTCGGGTTCATCCTCAAATACAGCAAGCGCGATCAGCTACTGATCGTACCGCTGGTCCTGCTGTCGATGCTGTTTTATTACGCATCGCTGGACCTACCCAAAACCATCATTAACCAACCGATCCAGGGCAAGGGATTTCCGAACCCGGAGTCCACCGTGGCGTTTTTTCGCATGGTAGTGCACTGGCCGGATTTTCTCGGGGGCGGCTCCTGGACGGTTTTTGATGGGTTCTCCCTGGAGCGCACGCCCTACCTGCTGGCACTGACCTTCACATTTCTTGCGCTGATCATCATCAGTGGCTGGATCAAGTTCCAGATCAATACGATGAAGGGCTGGATGGGCGAGCGCATGTTGCGCCGACTGCGCTACACCTTGTTCGACCATATGCTGCGATTCCCGATCCCGCACTTTCGCCGCGTAAAGTCGGCTGAGATGGCGACCATGATCAACAGCGAGGTCGAACCACTCGGCGGTTTTGTCGGCGAGGCCCTGATCACCCCCCTGTACCTCGGCGGCCAGGCATTGACGGCGTTGCTTTTCATCTTGTTCCAGCACATCTACCTTGGCATGGTTGCGTTCACTATGGTGCTGATCCAGGCCGTCATCATTCCCAAGTTGCGTCGCCGTCTGCTGGTGCTGTCGAGGGAGCGCCAAATCGCGGCGCGGCAGCTAGCGGGGCGCTTCGCGGAATGTGTCGATGGGGTGGTGGAAATTCATGCGCACGACACGTCGAACTACGAACGCGCCGAGTTCTCTGCGCGCTTGGGGCGCTTGTTCTTGATTCGATTCGAGCATTACCAGCGCAAGTTCCTGATCAAGTTTCTTAACAACCTGTTGTCGCAGATCACCCCGTTCCTGTTCTACCTGGTTGGCGGTTATCTGGCCATTGTTGGCCGCCTCGACATCGGTGCGCTGGTGGCGGTTATCGCGGCCTACAAGGACTTGCCGGGGCCGGTCAAGGAGTTGATCGACTGGGACCAGGAGCGTATGGACGCGGGCATCAAGTACACCCAGGTGATCGAACAGTTTACGGTGGACAAGCTGTCCCCGGTCGCCCTGCAGCAGTTGGTCGAGGTGCCGCTTCTCCCGACGGCAGGGGTATTGAAAGCGGGCAACTTGTCACTGCTGGACGAGTCCGGCAGCAAGACCGTGGATGGTGTGTCGTTCGAAGTCGGTCTGCACGCCCACGTCGCCATTGTTGGTTCCAATGGCTCTGGCGGCGGCGAACTGGCACAGATACTGGCGCGGCTGGTTTTGCCTGATAGCGGGTCGGTGGAAATGGGCGGGATGGACATGACCCGAGCATCGGAAGCCGTGACAGGGCGCGCGGTTTCCTATGTCGGCTCGGCTTCTTATTTGTTTCCGGTTAGCGTGCGCGAGAACCTGGTGTACGGACTCAAGCACCGCCCAATCGTGGCGGCGGCCTATGAGGGGGATGCGCGCAAACTGCAGGAGAGCCGCTCACGCGAGGCCGCACGTGCTGGCAATTCGACGCTGGACATCGACGCCCAATGGCTGGATTACAAGGCCGCCGGAGTCAGTGGCAAAGAGGAGATGGAGGGGCGACTGCTGGAGGTCTTGCGCACCGTGGAACTGGAAGAGACTCTGTTCGAGATCGGGCTGAAAAGCGCTGTCCCGGCAAACAAACACCCGGAACTTGCCGCGAACATTCTGCTGGCCCGGGAGACCATGCGGGAGCGCCTGGCGCGCCCGGAATTGACGGATCTCGTCGAGCGTTTCGATGTGACAAGGTACAACCGGAACTCCACCATGGCAGAAAATCTGTTGTTTGGTACCCCGGTGGGCAAGATCTTTGACGTTGACAGTCTGGCAATGAACCCCTATGTACGCCGGGTGCTCGACGATGGCGGACTGTCGAATGACCTGCTGCAGGTTGGCCACAAACTCGCTGAAACCATGCTCGAATTGTTCAGCGATTTGCCACCGGGGCACGAACTGTTCGAGCGGTTTAGTTTTATTGCCTACGACGATCTCCCCAACGTGAAAGATATCGTTTCCCGAGTTGCGGCGTCTGGTTTGGATCGGCTTGACGAAGCGGACCGCAATCGATTGCTTGGCTTGCCATTCAAGTTGATTCTCACCAAGCACCGCTTGGGATTGATTGACGAAGCGCTTGAGTCGCGCATACTCCAGGCCCGCCAACAGTTCGCGGCCAACCTGCCGCCTACGATGCGCAGTGCGATCGAGTTTTTTGACCCTGGCCGCTACAACGGCGCGGCGACTTTGCAAGACAACATTCTGTTCGGGAAGATTGCGACCAGCCAGGCTGGCGGCGCAGGGCAGATTGGTGCGCTCACGCGCGAGATTCTGGAGGAGTTGATGTTGCGGCCGCAGGTGTTGACGATTGGACTGGACTACCAGGTGGGGCCGGGGGGCGCGCGCCTGTCCATAACCGACCGCCAGAAGGTGGCGATCGGGCGAGCGCTCCTAAAGCAGCCAGTGGTGTTGGTCTTGGATCAGGCGGCCGCCGTGTTCGATCCGAAGGCGCAAGAAGTGATTGTCGGCAATATCCTGGCCTGCCGACAGCGAAGTGCGGTGTTTTGGGTACTCAATCGCATTGACCTCGCCGAAAGGTTCGACCATGTGCTGGTACTGGAGAACGGTAAACTCGTGGAACAGGGCGGCTTCGACGAGCTTATCCGCCGCAAGGGCAAGTTGTATGCGTTGAGCGAGCGCCGCTGACGCCAGAGGAGGATAGGTATGAGTTTGGAGCATGAAGTCGAGTTGATTCGCCGCTTCCCGATCTTCAGCAAGTTGGCGCCGGCCAAGCAGAAGCTGTTGTGCTTCAGTAGTGACCGCCTGACTTATGCCGCCGGACAGCAACTGTTTCAGGTTGGGGCGGTTGGTGACGCCTGTTACGTCATTATCGAAGGGACCATAGAGATATCGATCGCGTTGGACAATGGTAAGGGATCACACGTTATCGCCGTGATGGGTAGTAACGAGATCATTGGCGAGATTGCAATTTTTGGCGATGTGCCCCGGACTGCGACTGCCACTGCGAAGACCAAGCTTGAGGTGCTGCGAATTTCCGCCGACTTGTTGCGCAGCGTGATCCGCGAGAATCCGGATGCCGCCATCGAGTTGATCCGGATCCTGGCGGAGCGCCTTGCCAACACCACGGCCCATCTGTCGATGTTGTCCAACACTGCCCAATCTTGATGCCAAAGGGCAAGGTCCGGTTTCAGTCATTCCCGCCTCCCGTTTCAGCTTGCGTGCAGCAGTTAGCGCTGCACGGGCAAGGCGAACCCTTTAAGTTGCAGGGCTTGTCCTGGCTGCGCATTTTCGATCACACCTGCCGCCCGCACCAACTCCATGGTGCGTTCGTCCACCAGTATTTCGCCGTGTACTGCCTCCGAACAAAGTCATGAAGCCAGGTTGACCGGTGACCCGACAGCGGTGTACTCCAGCCGCGAAGAACCGCCGATTACTCCCACCGTAGCGAAGCCGCTGGCCACGCCAACGCCGACGCCCAATTGCAGTTCTTCGTTGGACCAGCGTGATGTGAGTGTGATTCCCACGGCGCGAATTTTCCGCGCAAGGTCGAGTGCGCGGCGGGCGTGGTCATCGAACGCAATTGGCGCCCCGACCAGAATCAATACTCCGTCACCCGCCTGGTCCTTGATCGTTCCTCCACAACTTGCCGCCGCCGCCCCAACCGCATCGTAGTACTCGCGCAAAATCTCGATTACCCTCTTCGACGATGTAGCCGCAGAAAACGCAGTGAACCCGCGAAGGTCGCAGCACACTACCGACAGCTCCAGTGTCTTCTCCTCGGTCGCACTTTTCAGACCACGCCGTGTTACCAGTTCGGCAACCAGTGGTGCAAGGAAACGCGACAGAAACTGTGTCCGTTGGCCCTGAGTGACGTGGTACTGGACCGAACCGACCAGCAGCACGAGCAAGCCGACGGCGCCTCCCAGCGGAGCGAGATACACTGGGATCACCAGCGTCGAGGCCATGATCGGCGCGCCAATCGCGAATGCAACCAGTCGCCTCGCTTCTGCCTGGTCAGGTCGGCGATTCAGGGTGAACAGGGTCGCCGCAGTGCCGAGCGTGAGTGAAAGCCACAACGGGACAGCGAACAACCAGAAAGAGGGATGCAAGGACTCGCCAGGGTCAAGCGAGACGTTGACAAAGTGATCAGCACGCAGTTGCGGGAAAACCAGCGACACCATAGCGTAAAAACAGGCCAGTCCCTGCGCTGAACGCAGCAGCCGGTCCGCGCCACGCGTGTTCAGCGTTCCAGCGGGAATTGTGCGCCGCACCCGCAGCACCCATTCATAGGCAAAGACAAATGCGAGGGCCTCTGGCAAGGTCAGAATGCCTTCCCATCCAACCACTCCAAAGGCATTGCGCAGCGGCAGGGTGAACAGAACGTCAACTGCGATCGAGACACCGACGAATGCGAGAAACAGCGCCATCCCCCGGCTGGTGGCAGAGCGGCGGTCTGCGAGCGAGAATGCCAATGCCATCGCCAGAGCCAACAGGGACACGATGGTTGGGGCAGTCGTGTCGGCGCTCATAGGCGAATCTTACCTACCGGCTGCCTGGACCAGAACCGCATGACGGGGTGGCTTCTGTCAGTGGCGCGCCGATGTCTTTGCCCGGATTTTGCAGTACATCGTGCGGGTGTACACAAGTCCGCCTCCCGACCTGCCGATAATTCCCGGTCGCACTGCCGACGGCAGAGTATTTTTGAAAGGTTCAGGCCGTGACCCGACTCGATGTTTTCATACTTCGAATGCAGGCGCAGCGCGCGTGTGTTGACGAAGTTGCCCGGTTGGGCCTGGCCGATGGTGCGCCCGTGCTTGAACTCGGATTGGGCAATGGACGAACTTACGACCATTTGAGGGACCGGTTTGAAGGCCACCCGATTTTTGTGTTTGATCGGCAGGTCGCCGCGCATCCAGACTGCATCCCGGCAGGATCCCACTTGCGCTTGGGCGACTTCCGACAGACGATTCCGGTGTTTCTGGCCGCCCATCGCGGCGAAGTCGGTTTCATCCATGCGGATGTCGGCAGTGCCAACAAAGCTAAGTCGATAGCGTTGGCAAACGTTTTGGCGCCCAGTTTGTCTGACTTGCTCGTGGCTGGAGGGTACCTGGCGTGTGACCAGCCAATCCAGCTTGAGGATCTGGTTCGAATAGCGATACCTGGTGGTGACTATTGTGGCTGCTACCACTTTTACCGGCGCGCTGGCTGAATGCAATGCAAAGACCAAAAAAAAGGCCCCATCTTGAGATGAGGCCCTGAAGGGATCCCTGAACCATTAGGTTTCGAAAGGACCCGAGGAGACAACCAGAAAAATGATTTGCTAGCTAGGTGCAGCAGTATGTCAGGGTTTTCCCGCAATGTATATGGGGCTGGGTCTTAAATGCGACATGCGTTTTCAGAGTCTAACGATACGCAATCGATCAACGCTTTTTGGCAACTGTCTTGGTGGCGTTGACCGCGTTCGTTGCAACTGTATTAAAGTTGGTTTCAGCCACTTCAGTGGCCTGCTTGACCGCTTTTTGGACCGATTCCAGGGCGTTGTTTGCGGCTGCCACAGCGCTTTTCATGACAGCAACAACGGTCTCAGACCCTGCCGGAGCATTTTTTGCAGCGGTGTCTACGAGGCCCATGAATTTCTTCTGGACGTCGCCGGCCTGTTCTTCAAACGCCTTGGAAAGCTCTGCGGTCGAGCCGCTGGCAATGTCGTACAGGTGACGGCTGTAAGCCGCGGTCTTTTCAGCAAGCGGCTGCATCAGGTTGGAATGCAGGCTCAGCAGTTCCTGTGCGTCCTTGACGCTCAAGACGGCCTTGGCGTGATCGCCCATTTCTGCAAGGGCCGCCTTCGAGGCTGTGAGGTTCAGTTCGACGATCTTTTCGACGCCATCGAAAGCCTTGCTGGTCAGGCCAAACAGGGTTTCGAAGTTTGCTTTTTGGGAAGCCATGACTTGTTCTACGGTCAGCATAATTGGATCTCCAGAATGAAAGGGTTTGGGAATATGCATCTGTCCGAATCACCTTTTGGGCTGGTTCATGTTGCAGTGCAGCACGAAGGAATTATAGGGTTACCCCGCATTTGATCAAGCGGTTTTTGCTGCGCTGCAACATTTTAGGCACAGAAACCTAGAATTGCAGCGCTGTCGGCTTCGCCACGTCCTTGTCACAAACCAATAACCTCCAACCCGAACAATGCGTTGTGGCCGTACACCGGAAGCCCGCGCTAATCATTGACAGGTCGACGTTGAGCTTCCCGTACACTGCAGGTTGCGGTGATTTCGCGCTTGGGAAGCGGCCAGCAATTCTGTCAATGATCATTACCAGCCTTCTCGATACGGATCTGTACAAGTTCACCATGATGCAGGTGGTCTTGCACCAGTTTCCAGGGGCGCAGGTGGAGTACCGGTTCAAGTGCCGCAATGCCGAGGCGGCCATGGCGGGTGGTCGTGGCCGTTTCGACCTAGCACCGTATGTTGGCGAAATCCGGGACGAGATCCGGTCCCTCTGTACACTGCTTTTTCACGACGCTGAACTCGCTTACTTGCGATCATTGCGCTTCATCAAGAGTGATTTCGTTGACTTTCTCGGCTTGTTCCACCTTCACGAGAAATACATAACCGTTTCTCCGCTGCCATCGGGTGAGATCGACGTTTGTATTTGCGGCCCTTGGCTGCACACCATTCTGTTTGAGATTCCGGTGCTGGCGATTGTCAACGAGGTGTACTTCCGCAACACCCATAAATTGCCGGATCTGGTGGAGGGCCGGCGTCGGCTCGACGTAAAAATCGGCCAGTTGCGCGGAGACGGTCTGTCTGACCTCAAGATTGCCGACTACGGCACGCGTCGCCGATTCAGCCGGGCGTGGCACGAAGAAGTTCTGCGTGTGTTGTCGGTGCGTCTGGGGACGGGGCAAAGTCCGGGTCAGGCCAATGGCAATGCCGGGCAATTGGCGGGGACCTCCAATGTCCTGTTTGCGATGAAGCTTGGATTGACACCGTTGGGCACCATGGCCCACGAGTATTTGCAGGCCTGCCAAGCCCTGGGGCCACGCCTGCGTGACAGCCAGATCTATGGCTTCGAATCCTGGGCCAAGGAGTACCGTGGTGACCTGGGCATCGCGCTGAGTGATGTCTACGGATTCGACGCGTTTTTGCGCGATTTCGACATGTACTTTTGCAAGCTGTTTGATGGCGCCCGGCATGACAGCGGTGACCCGTTCAATTGGGGCGAGCGCATGCTTGCGCATTACACACGCAACCGGGTCGACCCGCGCACCAAAACTTTGATCTTCAGTGACGGGTTGACCGTGCCGCGGACCATTGAGTTGTACCAGCAGTTTCGCGGTCGTTGCCAACTCGCATTCGGCATTGGTACAAACCTCACCAACGACCTGAAGTATGAACCCCTGCAGATCGTCATCAAGATGGTCCGCTGCAATGGCCAGCCGGTCGCGAAACTGTCCGACACCCCATCCAAGAACATGTGCGACGACGAGCGTTATATGGGCTACCTGCGTCAGGTGTTCGAGATACCGCAGGTCGCTTGAATGGAAAAACCGGCAATCACGCTTGCCCGGGCCGTGTTCCCGGAGGTTGTCGAACGCCTCGCGTTGCATTTCGAGGTCCTGGCGAATCAGTCCGATGCTTCTTGGGGACCGCACGAGCTTGCGCACAACCTGCAAGGGCGGGTCGGACTTTTCTGTACCGGCAGCGAACGCATTGACGCGGACCTGCTTGCCGCTTGCCCGCAACTGCGCATTTGCGCCAACATGGCAGTCGGTTACAACAACTTCGACCTGGCAGCGATGGCTGCTGCGGGCGTGGTCGGCACGAACGCGCCCGATGTCTTGACCGAGACCACTGCCGACTTTGGTTTTGCGCTGTTGATGGCCGCCGCGCGCCGGGTCGCCGAAAGCGAGCATTTTCTGCGTGCGGGCAAGTGGACGCGCTGGAGCTTTGACATGTTCGCAGGTGCTGAGGTCCATGGTTCGACGCTGGGCATTATTGGCATGGGCCGGATTGGACAGGGTATCGCCATGCGCGGTGCGCACGGGTTCGGAATGCAGGTGGTGTACTACAACCGGTCGCGGCTGGACGCGGTGACAGAAGCCGCCTGCAAGGCGCGGTATGTCGACAAGGATGAACTGCTTGCCATGTCTGACCATGTGGTGCTGGTGGTGCCTTATTCGCAGTCTTCGCACCATTTGATCGGGGAGCGCGAACTGCATCTGATGAAGTCCAGCGCGACGCTGGTGAATATCGCTCGTGGCGGCGTCGTCGATGATGCGGCACTGGCACGGGCATTGGCGACGCGCCGCATCGCTGCCGCAGGGCTGGATGTGTTTGAGGGCGAACCAGCAGTACACCCGCAGCTGCTCACAGTTCCAAATGTTGTCTTGACGCCGCACATTGCAAGCGCCACCATGCCGACGCGTCTGGCAATGGCCAACCTCGCGGCCGACAATCTGATTGGTTTTCTGCTCGGGTCCGGCCCGGTTACGCCAGTCAACGCCGACGTGTTGGCGAGATGAGCGTTGCTGGATAAACCCGTGGCGTGGCTGACCAGGTCAGCCCGAGCCCGTTGCGCCACTACCAATTGATGGATTCCGTTCCGCTCGCCATGGTTTGGATCGCGGCGCTGCTGGCGGTGGCGGTGCTCGGCGGGTTGTGCGTCGCCTGGCTGGATGGGCGGCGTCGTGCGGTGGAGTCGTTGCGGGCGCTCGAATCGGGTCAGATGCAACTGGCAGTCTTGGTCCGAGCTGCCGCCGAACGCAGCGAGCGCCAGGAGCGCGAGTTCGCGCGCCTGATCGAAGAGTCCTCCCGAGCCGCGCGCCATGAGCTGTCGCAGAGTTTTGCCCTGTTTCAGCAGACACTGTTGACCCAGGGTGCCGAGTCCACCCGGACCCATAACAGCCAGATTGATGCCTTCGGGCAGCTGTTGGCAGTGCTCAAACAGACCCTGTCCGACACCTTGCATAACCAGTTGCAGAGCCTGAGCGACTCGAACGCGCGCAGGATGACCGAGATCCGCCAGACACTGGACGCGCAACTCACACAGTTGCAGGAGACCAACTCAGTCAAGCTAGAGGAAATGCGCGCTACGGTCGACGAGAAACTGCAGGCCACCTTACAGGCGCGATTGGGTGAGAGTTTCAAGCAGGTAGCCGACCGGCTCGAACAGGTCCACAAGGGCCTGGGCGAGATGCAGACTCTGGCGCAAGGTGTCGGTGACCTCAAGCACCTGCTCACCAACGTGAAAACTCGTGGCATCTTCGGCGAGGCCCAGCTCGGGGCCTTGCTGGAGCAGGTGTTTGTGCCCGACCAGTACGGCGTGCAGGTGGCAACCCGGCCTGGCAGCCGCAATGTCGTGGACTTTGCGATCAGGTTGCCTGGCCGATCCGATAACGCGCAGCCATTGTGGTTGCCAATTGACGCCAAGTTTCCGAACGAGGACTACGAGCGCCTGCTTGATGCACAGGGCAGGGCGGATGTGGCTGGT
Source organism: Rhodoferax sp. (assembly GCA_026785765.1). Taxonomy (GTDB): domain Bacteria; phylum Pseudomonadota; class Gammaproteobacteria; order Burkholderiales; family Burkholderiaceae_C; genus CAISIP01. The sequence continues at coordinate 25,063 of JAJAZK010000076.1, forward strand.
GCCGAACTGGCGGGCAAGGCGCTGGAGGCCCGCATCAAGCTCGAGGCCCGGTCCATGGCGGAGAAGTACCTTGAGCCGCCCCACACGACCGACTTCGCGATTTTGTTCCTTCCAACGGAAGGGCTGTACGCAGAGGTGCTGCGCCGACCCGGCCTGATGGAAACCCTGCAACGCGAATACCGCGTGACCCTGGCCGGGCCCACCACGCTGCTGGCGATGCTGGGCGCGCTGCAGATGGGCTTTCGTACGCTGGCTTTGGAGCGCCGCGCGAGCGAGGTGTGGCAGGTGCTGGGCGCGGTGAAGAACGAATTCGGCAAGTTCGGCGATGTTCTGGCAAAGGTCAAGACACAGACCGAGACGGTGCTCAATACGCTCAACTCGGCGCAGACCCGCAGCCGCGCGATGGGTCGGGCACTGAAGCAGGTCGAAGCACTGCCCGACCTGCAGTCGCAGCGTCTGATTCCGCTCGAGCGGGACTTCGACAAGGAACAGGATGAACTCTAGGGCCCTGGCCCGGCTGATCGGCAGTCAGGTCTGCGTGCACGGCTGTATGGCCGGGATTCGCCTGGCTGCGCCTTTGCTTGCCTTGCGTGACGGATACAGTCCGCTGGCCGTGGGAGTGCTGCTGGCACTATTTTCCCTGTCACAGGTCTTTCTGGCCTTGCCGGCCGGACGCTTCGCCGACCGCCACGGGCTGCGGCGCCCCATGGCCTTGGCGGTTGTTGCGTCCGTGCTGGGTGCCACCCTCGCCGCAGCATTTCCAGTGTTCCCGGTCCTGTGTCTGGCGGCTTTGCTCGCCGGTGCGGCGACTGGCGCCGCATCCATCTCGTTACAGCGCCACGTCGGGCGCGCCGCCAATGGCGCTACTGAGCTGAAACGGGTGTTTAGCTGGCTGTCCATTGGTCCTGCCGCATCCAACTTTCTGGGGCCAGTTTTGTGCGGGCTACTGATTGACCATGCCGGTGTGGTTGCCGGAGACACGCAAGGATTCCGCTACGCCTTTGGTGCGATGGCTGTGTTGCCGCTGGTCACCTGGATTCTGCTGCGCTCCGTTGCGGAGTTGCATCCGGTGACGCCGGTGTCTGCCAGCGGCGGCGCTCGGGCCTGGGATTTGATCCGGTCGCGCCCCATGCAGCGCGTCATGCTGGTCAATTGGTGCATGGCCTCTGCATGGGACGTACACAGCTTTGCAGTGCCCGTTCTGGGTCACGCGCACGCCTTCAGTGCGTCAGTCATCGGCTCGATTCTGGCTGGCTTTGCGATCGCGGCGGCACTGGTGCGTGTCTGCATACCCCTATTTGCCGCGCGGCTGCCTGAACATCTGGTGGTCACTTTCTCCATGCTGCTGACCTCCGTTGTTTTTGCCTTGTACCCGTTCATGCAGTCACCAATGACGATGGGCGCTGCGTCATTCGTATTGGGATTGGCTCTGGGTTGTGTGCAGCCGATGATCATGAGTACCCTGCACCAGATCACCCCGCATGCGCGCATCGGAGAGGCTTTAGGCCTGCGTTTGATGGCCATCAACGCGTCGAGCGTGTTGATGCCCTTGTTGTTTGGCACGGCCGGCGCTGTAGTTGGGGTGTCGGTGGTGTTTTGGTCGGTCGGCGCCGCCGTGGCCACAGGCATGCGCCCCGCATGGCAGTTGCGCGCATCGCCGCAAGACCAGCGGCAGTTATAGCCGGCGCGTCACCGCGACGCCGGCAAATGGTAAAACTGACGGATCACGTCCCAGGCAGCGGCTGGGTTGTCGGCGTACGAAAACAATTCCAGATCCGACTGCGAGATCGCGCCCTCATCAATCAAGACGTCAAAGTTGATCAGGCGGCGCCAGTAATCTGAGCCGAACAGCACTATTGGCACGGGTTTGGCTTTGCCGGTCTGCACCAGGGTGATCACTTCGAATAGTTCATCGAGCGTTCCAAAACCGCCCGGGAACGCCACCAGCGCCTTGGCACGCATCATGAAATGCATTTTGCGCAACGCAAAGTAATGAAATTTGAAGCTTAGCGATGGCGTGACGTAAGGATTCGCCTGCTGTTCGTGTGGCAGCGCGATGTTCAGCCCTACTGTCGCTTGGCCCATTTCATGTGCGCCACGGTTGGCAGCTTCCATGATTCCAGGGCCTCCGCCGGTAGCGATGTACAAGCGCTCGGCCGCAGGACTATTTGCGCTGTAAGCCGCGACCAGGCGCGCAAACAGCCGAGCCTGATCATAGTAATGG
>JAJAZK010000077.1 GCA_026785765.1 Rhodoferax sp.
CTGTACGCCATCGCTTATGCTATTGGCGCGCGCTACCACGGCAGCATCGCACTGGGCGCCTTGATCATTCTGATCTCGGTGTTTGCCTACGTCGGCCTGGGCTTCTTCTTTGGGGCCCGTTTTGCGCGCCGCTCCGAGGAGGTGGTGGTGGCACTCTCGGCCTTCGGCGTGCCGCTGCTGGTGCTGGGCGGCACTTTCTTCCCGCTGGTGCTGATGCCCAAGGCCATGCAGACCGTGGCGCACCTGAACCCTATCCTGTACATGAACGAGGCGCTCAAGGCCGTGGCCGCGCAAGGCGCGGGACTGGCTGAATTGCGCGGCGAGCTGGCCTTCCTGGTGGTTTTCTGCATCCTGTCGCTGGGACTTGGCGTGTCCTCGTACCGGCACCTGCTGAAGCTGGAGAAGAGCGCGTGAACGTGCTCAGCATCGAAGGCCTGCACAAGCGCTTTGGCAGTCAGACCGTGCTCGACAGCCTGGACCTGCAGGTGGCGCGCGGCGAGATTGTCGGCCTGCTGGGGCCAAACGGCTGCGGCAAGTCAACCACGCTGAACATCGTCTGCGGCTTGCTGGAGGCGGATGCCGGCCAGGTGCGCATCGGCGGTGAGCCGGTGTCGTTGCGCACGGCCGCGCGCGTGGGCCTATGCCCGCAGGCCAGCGCGCTGTACCGCGACCTGCTGCCGGCCGAGAATCTGGACTTCTTCGCCCGCCTCTACGGTTTGGCCGCCATCCAGCGCCGCCGGCGGGTGGACGAACTGATGCAGCGCTTCGAGCTGACAGCCCATGCGGGCACGCGCGCGGGCCGCCTCTCCGGCGGCTGGCAACAGCGCCTCAACCTCGCCGTGGCCCTGGTGCACGGCCCGCAATTGCTGGTGCTGGACGAACCCACCGCCGCGGTGGACGTGCAGGCCCGGCTGGCGCTGTGGGGCCTGATCGAGGAATTGCGCGATGGCGGCATGACCATCGTGCTCACGACCCATCAGATCCAGGAGGCCGAGCGCCTGTGCAGCCGTGTAGCCCTGATGCGCAGTGGACGTGTGGCCGCGATGGGCAGCGTGCCCGAGCTGCTGGCCCGCGTGCCGGCGCAGGCGGTGGCGGTGGTGCAGACGAAGGACGAAGCGGCCACCACGCGCCGCGCCCGGGCCCTGGGCTGGGCCGTTCGCCCTCACGCCAACCAACTGCTGTGCCTGCTGCCGCAGGCCAGCAGCCTGCGCGAGGTGGTACAGGCCCTGGATGGCGGCGAAGTCAGCTCGGTAAGCCTGCAGCCGGTGACGCTGGAACATGCCTACATGGAGCTGCTGGGGCAGCCGCTGGAGGGCTGAGATGGATCGCATCTTCTTCTCCCTCGGCAGCCTGAGCGCCGGCCTGGCGGTGGCGCTCGGCGCCTTTGGCGCGCACGCGCTCAAGGGGCGACTGACGCCGGAGTTGCTGGCCGTGTTCGAGACCGGTGTGCGCTACCAGATGGCGCATGCCCTCGCCCTGCTTGCCGTCGCTTGGGCCTGTACGCGGTGGCCGGGCAGAGCCGTTCGCGCAAGCGGCTGGTTGTTCGTCGGCGGCACGCTGCTGTTTTCCGGCAGCCTGTACCTGCTGAGCCTGACCGGCATCCGTTGGCTGGGCGCGATCACGCCGCTTGGCGGCTTGGCGTGGTTAGTGGCATGGGCATGTCTCGCCTGGGGCGCAGGGCGAGGCTAATCCAGGGGATGTATCCTGTCGGTGACGACACGGATTCCACCACGCTCGCCGAAAATCGGTGATCGACTGTGAAGTTGCGGCGAGCGCGGTCAGATTCGGCTCACCGCCAGGTGCTTCCTGGCCAGTCCAGGTTGGTACTCCCGGTCAAATCGGAGATTGTCTTGTTCAAAGTTGTCATCCTCACCGACTCGCCTGAACAGCTGGAGGCTGCGGGGCCAGCCCGTCTGTCCAAGTTCCGTGACCGAGGACTGACTCGGCATCCCACCAAATGGCTGGCAGGAACGACTCCAGCAAGTGCCGAGCGAGTTCATGCTGAAGGACCAGGCGTGGCCGATTGCGGTGTCGCGGGCATACACCGTCGCCATGACGCTTGACTCACCTGATGGAGGTTTACCCGCATGCAACGACGTCTTGTAATCCAACTCCTGACTGCGCTACCGCTGTGGATGGCGTCAGGTGCCGGGGCGCAGACACCCCGAGGCCGTATCCCACGCGTGGGAATTCTCGGCTCCACCACCGCCGCCGGATTCGCCAGCCACTGGGACGCGTTTCGGCTCGGCCTGCGCGAACTGGGCTGGATCGAAGGGCGCGACCTGGTCTTCGAGTGGCGTTTCGCCGACAACCAGCATGAACGCCTGCCGCGGCTGGCGGCCGAACTGGTGGCCGACCGCATCGACCTGCTGGCCACGCATGGTATTCCCGGCACTCGCGCGGCCAAGGGCGCCACGACCACGATTCCGATCCTGATGGCAAGCGTGGCCGATCCGGTGGCTGCGGGCCTGGTGAGCAGCTTTGCGCGGCTCGAAGGCAACGTCACCGGCATTGCCTTTCTGGCCCAGGAGTTGGCGGCCAAACGGCTGCAACTGCTGAAGGAGGCCGTGCCGGGCCTGAGCCGCGCCGCGGTGCTCAGCAACCCACGCAACCCGGCCTTCAGTTCGGCGATGTTCGAAGCGATGTCCACGGCGGCCGTGGCCCTGCAACTGCAGTTGCAGCGCTTCGATGCGCCCGATCCCTCTGACTATGCCGCAGTGTTTGCGCAGATGGCCGCGCGGCGCATGGAGGCGGTGGCGATCACCGAGGAAGCCACGCTGATTGCCAACGCTCCAGAGCTGGCAACGCTGGCGGTACAGCGCAGGCTGCCCAGCGTAGGCAACACCGAGTTTGCGCAGGCTGGCGGGCTTCTCGGCTACGGCGCCAACCGCGACGCGATCTTCCGTCGTGCAGCAGTGCTGGCCGACAAGCTCCTGCGCGGCGCGAAACCAGCCGACCTGCCGGTCGAGCAACCCACCCAGTTCGAGCTGGTACTCAACGCCAGAACTCTGGCGGCGCTGGGCTTGGCCGTGCCGCCAGCCATCCGGCTGCGGTCGGACAGGGTGATCGACTAGGGCATTGTCTCAGGCCACCTGCGTCGCCGCATTGTGTACCGCACGTCGGCCAGCAGCCGACGCACCAGGCAGGCCCGCACTACGCCGCTTTCAGCCCTGGAGCTGCTGGGGTAGTCAAAGTGCGTGAGAACGCCGCTGATGTGCTTGCAGCGCTGGCTGTCCTGATCTTTCCCTTGGGCCGAGAACAGCACCGGCGCGGTGACATAGAGAAATTCCCGTAATTGCGCAATCGTTCGGAGCTGCGATCCGTTCATGTCGATCACCATCCTTTTGATGATCAACCCGGCACGGAATCCACCTCAATTTCGCCCCTTCAAGCTCCTTCCCCGTTGGAAACACAGGCCACCTTCAGGCTCACACCACGTTGGAAAGGGCTCGTAAATGCGCCAGGTTGAGTGTGGCCTAAAACTTGGCGCGCGACTCACGCGCTGGTGTTGCGCATCGGCGATGACCGGAATAGGCATCGACCCCGGTGCCGAACCGAATTGTTAAAGAGTGGAGAGCAATTCAATGCGGCTGAGCTAGCATCTGGGTACTCCAGGGGTTTGGCCTGCGCTGGCAAGTTTTCAGCCCGTTGCGCAGGAACGGTAATTAATCTGGAGACAACAATTTACAGGAGAAAGCAATGGCAGCTGGTCACATGTCAGATGACGAAAAAATCCTTCACGGGATGGGCTACGCCCAGGAACTGCACCGACGAATGGGGCTGTTCCAGAGTTTTGCAATTTCGTTCTCGATCATTTGCATCCTCTCGGGGGGCTTGGGTTCATTTCCGATTGCCATGTCCACCGGCGGTGGTCTTTCGCTTACCGTTGGCTGGCTCGTGGGCGGACTATTTGCGCTGGTGGTGGCAGCCGGCCTGGGGCAAATTGCATCGGCCTACCCCACGGCCGGTGGTCTGTACCACTGGTCCTCCATTCTGGGTGGGCGCTTTTGGGGTTGGGCCACTGCGTATGTGAACCTGCTCGGGCTGTTGTTTGTGGTTCCTGCAGTCAACGTCTTCCTGTATTCCATCACCAGGGATCTTTTCTTTGGCGCTGTTCTTGGCTGGGACGTAAGCACCTGGACGACAACGACGCAGATTGTGTCAGTCGCAGCCATCACCGCAGTGCAGGCCTTGTTGAACCACTTCGGCATCAAGCTGACGACGATGCTCACCGACTTTTCCGGCTACCTGATTTTTGCGGTAACCGTCGTCCTGATAGGCATGTTCTTCATGGCTGCCCCTTCGCTGGACTTCAGCAAGGCATTTATTTTTGTGAACAACACTGGCGCTGCCGGTGGTGACGTTGCCCCTGCCTCCAGCGCATTGATGGCTTTTGCCATCGGACTGCTGTACCCGCTCTTCACGATCACCGGCTTTGACGCATCCGCCCACACTGCGGAAGAGACCAAAGACGCACGCAACACGGTGCACAAAGGCATGCTGCACGCGGTGCTGTGGTCCATTCTTTTTGGCTTCCTGCTGATCATGTCCATGGTGATGGCGGTCCCGGACATGAAGGCAGCTGCAGCAACTGGCTGGGCTTCTTTCAACAACCTGTTTATTGCCAGTATTCTGAGCAGCCCAATCGGCAAACTCTTGCTGGTTGGCGTGCTGATTTCCAACTTCTTGTGTGCCCTGGCTTGCGTGACTTCCACGTCCCGCATGATTTACGCCTTCGCGCGCGACGATGGTCTGCCTTTTTCCGGCTTGCTGAAATCGGTCAGTCCCAAGCATCGCACTCCTGTCGCAGCCATTTGGGCCACGGCCATTCTGACCAGTGTACTGACCGCCATCACCACCCCGCTCGGTGCATTTGCTGCGCTATCGACCGGCTGTGCCATGTATTTGTATATCTCGTACGGGATGCCCATCATTGCCGGTTTCTTCACCGAAGGTAAGACTTGGACCGTCTACGGTTCTTTCCGTCTGGGCGCACTCTCGAAGCCATTTGCGCTGATCGTGATGGTGGGGACGGTTGTTGTCATCACTATCGGTCACGTGTTCGTGCCGTCCATTGCGGCAGACCCGGTCGCCAAAACCGGTTTCGTTCCCGGCCTTGTTTACTACTCGATGGGTTTTCTGGTATTTCTGGGCGTGCTCTGGTTTGGACTTGAGAACAAGCGTTTCAAAGGCCCTCCCGTGGGAGATCAAATTGCCAAGCGTCAGGCAACTATTGCGGCGCAAGAAAGGGCACTTGACGCTGGCTGAAAGCGGGGCCGCGCAGACGCGGTGCGCGCCGCGCGGTCCGGCATGTCAACCAATGGACGCAGCCAGCTGGCGACTTGCGGGAAGCTGGTGCGGCGATGCCAAACCTCTATTTGGGCAACAGCCGTTGTACCAGCGGGTGAATGATCTTGCGCTCGGTGCCGATGGCGAAGTAGTGCTCTTGGACCCCGTCGCACAGTCCAATGCGCTGCACCGGGTAGTGCGTGGTCAACTCGTCCTGCACCATGACCGCTGTCGGGAAAACCCCCATGCCATTGGAGCCGAAGGTTTTCAATAAAGCGCTGTCCTCGAACTCGCCCACGACACGCGGACGAATACCCAAGCGCTCGAACCACTGGTCGATGCGGACGCGGACCGCCACATGGTGCGAAGGCAATAAAACCGGGACCTCTGTGAGGCAGCCAGGGAACCCCCGTTTAGCCGCAGCGACCAACGCCGGTGGTGCGTACCACGCCATCTGGGACGAACCCAAAGCATGGCTGTACAGCTTGAGGTTGGGGTTGGACGGCGCCGGGCGGTCGGCAAGCACCACGTCGAGCCGGTGCAGCGCCAGTTCTGCCAGCAAATCCTCGAACTCGTCTACTTGGCACACCAGGCGCAAATGCGGCTCGGAAACCACCGGCTGCATCAGGCTCCATGCAACCAGCTTGGGCAGCCCATCCGAAATGCCGACCGCCAGGCGCACCGTCTGGCCGCTGGTGGCGTCGCGCACGATATCGGGAAGTTGTTCGCCGAGCTGGAATATCAGGTCGGCCTGGCGCATCGTCGCCAGACCTGCCTCGGTCAGCGCCAGCCCACGCCCGGCCGGCTTGAGCAGGATCTGGCCCAGAGAACGCTCCAATTCACGCACTTGGGCGCTGACGGTTTGCACGGCCATCCCCAGCCGGTCGGCGCCGCGGGAAATGCCGCCTTCTTTCGCAACAACCCAGAAGTAGTACAGGTGGCGATAACTGAAGCTAAGGCTCATACGATGCTTTTACGATGGATGACTGTGGCATTGTCTGCGTTTTCATGGTCCAAGGAACCAGCGTGATTACACTTTGTTTTCAAACGATGGCATGGTGCCGGTGCTGTGTCGGTGCATCTAAAATCAGCATCCACTCCTGTGCCACCCACAATGACCAATTTTCGCGTCCTGAGCGCCGAACTCGCCCACGAGACCAATACCTTCAGCAAGATCCCGACGACCTTCGCGCACTTCGAGTCGCAAGAGTGTTTTCTGGATGCGGCAACTGCCATTGCCGAGCGCGGCAAGTCGAACACCGAACTCGCCGGGTTTCTGGACGCGGCGCGTGCCCACGGCTGGGACATGCAGCATGCGCTGAGTGCCAATGCACAGCCGGCCGGGCGCGTGACGCGCGATGCATTTGAACGGTTGACGGCACCCATTGTTGCGGCTGCGGCGCAGCGCGTCGGCCAACTCGACGGCATCCTGCTCGCACTGCACGGCGCGATGGTGACCGAAGACCATGACGACGGCGAAGGTGAGTTGCTCTCACGCCTGCGCGCCGTCGTGGGCAGCACCATCCCGATCGCCATCACACTGGATTTACACGCCAATGTCACCGAAGCGATGTGCCGGCATGCCAGCATCATCGTGTCCTACCGTACCTATCCGCATGTGGACATGCGCGACACCGGGCGCCGGGCGGCGGACATCCTGCAACGCGCCATGGCTGGCGAGATCGAACCAGTCACAGTGCGCGCCCATCTGCCGATGCTCGACGAGGTAAACGGTGGTCGCACCGATGTCGGCGACATGCTGCCTCGCCTGGCCCGGGCACGTGCCTACGAAGAGCAAGCGGACGTGTTTGCGGTCAGCATCAACGCCGGTTTTGCACGCGCTGACATCGGGGAGATCGGCCCCACGGTGCTGGTCACGGCGCAAGGGGACCTGGAGCACCATCAGGCTTTTGCGCAAGAACTGGCAGACAGTATCTGGAGCGGTAGACACACACTGGTGAATCGGTTCCTGAGCGTGGAAGAAGCGGCGACGCGCTGCGCTGCGCACGATGGAAAAGCCGGCCCGCTGGTGGTGGCGGACTATGCGGACAATCCGGGCGGCGGTGGTTATGGCGACGCAACTGCGCTGCTCAAAGGGTTGCTCGACGTTGGTGTGCGGCGCGCCTGTTTTGGCCCGATGGTGGACCCGCAGACGGTGCAGGCGTTGCAGCACACACCAATCGGCGCGGTGGTGTCGGTTCTCCTGGGCGGCAAGACCGATGCCCGGCTTGGAGGCGCGCCACTAGCCCTGACTGGCAGCCTAGAACTCAAGAGTGATGGGCGTTATTTTGCCGATGGTCCGATGACCGGTGGCCAGCATCGCACGTGGGGCCCGACCGTGGTTTTGCGCGTGCAGGACATTGACATTCTGGTGGTGTCGCTGCCAGCCCAGATACTGGATCTGGCGCAGTTCACCAGTTTCGGTATCGATCCGGCAAGCCGCACCGTGGTGGCACTCAAGTCCATGCAGCACTTCCGGGCGGCGTTTGAGCCGATTGCTGCCGAGGTGATCGTCTGCGACAGCGGCGCCCTGTGTACACCCGACCTCGCCGCCCTGCCCTACCAAAACCTGCCCAGGCCGATCTTTCCGCTCGACCGGGATATTGACCTGGAGGCATGGAGGACCGCGCAGCACGGAGCCGATCCCGCGTTGGCGGTGGCGCTGGCTGTTCCGCCGCGACCGGCTGGCAAAACACAGGCGCGTGACGTGGCATTGCCGGTGCTGGAACAACTCGCAGCGTGGTATCCGCAGCTGTTTGGCGCAGTTTTTCGCCCCCTCAAACGCGGGATTTTTCAGGATTTGATGCAGGCCCATCCGGCTGCACTTGAGCGCGAATCGCTCAAGGCGGCACTGGCGCTGCACACGCGCTCGACGCGCTACCTGACGGTCGTCGCCAGTGGCGAGCGGCGCCACGACCTTGCTGGTCAAGTGGTGGAAGACATGGCGCCAGAGCACGTGTTCCAGGCCCTGGTCGAGGTGTTCCGGCGCCGCCAGGTACGATCCAGCGAAGACCTGGCACCCCGCCTGCGCGAACGCATAACGCAGGCCTTCGAGGCATCCGGACTGGCGCCCGACGCCTATGCCGCCCTGGTACGCGGCCGCGGTGAGGTGGTCAATGCGCTGCTCGATGCTGCGTTGTCTGACGCTGCGCAACGCGGCGCGAAGGATGAAGCTCTGCTGCGCGCCTTCGACGCCAGTGGCCAGCCGGTAGAGGCATTCGCCGACATGTATGGAATGGATTCCCGGCTGGCCAGCCGCATGCTCGAGCGAGCGCGCAGGCGCCTGGCGAACGCCTGACGCTGTTCGGTAGCTGGCACGCCGGACCAAACATGCTGCCGCGCAGATCCTTCCTCGGCGTTGGCTCGGCAGCAGCAATTGCGGCGGCGGCGGCTGTTTGTGCACTGGCGCCAGCCTCCCTGCGGGCACAGCCCAAGCTGGGCCAGGCTGCATTGCGCAAAGTCGCCTTTGGCTCGTGCATCGACCAGAACAAACCGCAGCCTGTCTGGGACGCAATCCTCGCGCAGAAGCCGGATTTGTTCATTTTTGGCGGCGACAACGTGTATGCGGCCACCTGGCCATGGAGCCGGTCCCGGCTGCAGGCAGCGTACGCACAACTCGCAACCGATCCCGGTTTTGCCCGGCTGCGGCGAACCGTACCGCACATGGCCATCTGGGACGACAACGACTACGGCCTCAACGACGGCGGAGCCGACTTTGCGCAACAGCAGGAGTCGAAAGATGCGTTCCTGGAGTTCTGGGGCGCCGCGCCAGACGATGAAAGGCGCCAGCATCCGGGGCTGTACCAAGCCGTGCGGATTGGTGCGCCGGGGCAACGCGTGCAGATCATCTTGCTGGACTGTCGCTGGTTCCGTTCTCCCTTGCGGGCCACCGATCAGCGCGGCGCCGCCGGCAAGGAACGCTACCTGCCCGATCCGGACCCGGCCAAGACCATGCTGGGGCCGAAACAGTGTCAGTGGCTGGAGGAACAGTTGCGGCTACCGGCCGATATACGGCTGCTGGTCTCCGCTGTGCAGGTTATCGCTACCGGCCACGGTTGGGAGAGTTGGGGCAACTTGCCGCTGGAGCGCGAGCGCCTGCTGGACCTGATCACGCGTACCCAGGCCAACGGTGTGGTGTTCCTGTCCGGTGACCGCCATATCGGTGCCTTGTACCGGGAAACGCGCCTGGGGCGTTATGCGCTGGTCGAGCTCACGTCCAGCGGCATGACCCATGCCTGGACCCAGGCCCGCGAAGCCGGCCTGAATCGGCTGGGTGACCTGGTCACGATCAATCACTTTGCCACGCTGGAGTTCGACTGGGCGCAATCCCGAATGACTCTCGCGCTGCAGGGAGAAACCGGATTATTGTTGCGCTCCCTTACCCTTGGGCTCGCGGATTTGAAATAACCATCTGGAGCAATCATCATGATCCAATCCCCGAGCTACGCTGAAGACCTGACCGCAGCCCTGCGCTGGGCCGCCCGGCTTGGACTGAACGAGGGAATCTGCAACCATTTTTCGATGGAAGTGGCAGCCGACCGATATCTGATCAACCCCCAGGGTCTGCACTGGAGTGAGGTGCGTTGCAGCGACATGTTGCTGATCGATGGCACCGGCGCGGTGCTTGAGGGAGTTCACCCGCTTGAGCCAAGCGCGTTCTTCATCCACTCCTGGATCCACCGCCTCACCCCGCACGCCAAGGTCATCCTGCACACCCACATGCCGTACGCCACCGCACTGGCCATGGTGGAAGGAGGACGTTTGTTGTGGAGCCACCAGAATGCGCTGCGTTTTTGGGGCCGGGTGGCGTATGACGAGTTGTACCAGGGCATCGCCCTGGACGCTGCAGAAGGGCAACGCATTGCGCAATCATTGCAGGGGCGCGACGTGGTCTTCATGGCCAGCCACGGCGTCACGGTGGTGGGGGCCAACATGGCGTGGGCTTTCGACGACCTGTATTACCTGGAGCGCGCCTGCATGCACCAGACATTGGCGCAACAGACGCGCGGTACGCTGCCACTGCGGACCATTGCACCGGCGCTGTGCCAGGCCACCGCCACCCAAGCGGCTGGCGAGCGCCAGCAGAGCGAACTGTTCTTTGCCTCGATCAAACGCCTGCTGGACCGGGACGAGCCCGGCTGGCGAGACTGACAGGTTCCCGCTCAGCTATTGATGTAACTCTGCAACTGGGCGATGGTTTGTTCGTGGTCCGCGATGATGTCGTCCATCAGGTCGCGGATCGAGATCATGCCGACCACGTCAGCGCCATCCATGACCGGCAGGTGGCGGATTTTTTTCTGACTCATCAATGACATACAAGCCCGTGTTCCGGTGTCAGGCGTCACAGTGATGACGTCGCTGGTCATTATTTCTGCCACAAAGGTCTCGCGCGAGTTGCGCCCGAGCAGGGCCACCTTGCGCGTGTAATCACGCTCGGAAAATACCCCCACCAGCTTATCCTTGTCCATCACCACCATGGCGCCCACACCAAATTCGGCGAGTAACTTCAGCGCGTCAAAGACTGGCACGTCGGGCGCCACCTTGAACAGGACGGAGTCGAGCCGCTTGAGCAATTCGATAACGGGTTTCATGGTCACTCCCGGGTTGATGCCGAAGCACGGAAGACCAGTGTAAACAAAGGAAGCACGCACGCATAGGCTCTGGGGTCAATTGCGGTCAGGATCGTGGCAATTGCCTCGGCCAAGAGCGCCAGCAACATCCACGCGCCCATCGGGTCATGGGCCGAAAAACGGGCATCCTTTTGGTGCAAGACCAACATCGCATAGTTCAGCGTCGGGGCTCAAATCGCGCACGAACTGGCCGACGCACCACAGAGTGGCTGAAGAGTTCGTAGGCTGCCTCGATGTCGCCCAGCATGAAGCGGTGCGTCACCATCGTGCCTGGGTTCACCCGCCTGGCGTCGATTGCAGACATCAGCCGCCGCATGCGCTCCTTGCCACCTGGGCGGAATGTGGTGATGATGCGGTGGTCACCCAGGCCGACCGCAAATGGGAGCAGCCGAATCTTCAGATCGGTGGAGTACACGCCGAGGCTGAACAAGATGCCGCCCGGACGCAGCCCGCGCAGGCAGCGATCCACGCCGATGACCACGCTGGCGCGCAAGTTCTTGTAGACCCGGATCCGCCGCGCCAGCAGCCACCAGTCGTACAAAAAGGTCTGCAACGGTCGCCACATCGCCACCCAGCCGACGATCGTCAGGCTCTCACGCGCGATCGTGCGCAAGCTCGCGCCGCGACATGAAGAAGCGCAGACGCCCCGGCGCACGGCGGCGTCGAACACCGCATCCGAGCCAGCCAAGGCACCCGCGTGCGAGGCAGCGGCCTTGGCCCCCGCAGGGGCGCGCCCGGCCTTGACCAGCCGCCCCGGCTTGTTGCGCGCGGCGGCGCGCGCTGCCGACATGAACTTGCGCGCGGCCTGCACCGACTCGATGTACATCAGGATGGCGCGGGTGCCGGGGTCGCTGCCCAGGTAGTCGAGCACATCGCCGAAATCCACATCGGCGCTGTCGCCGAGCGAGACGAAGTGCGAGAAGCCGATGTCGCGCGATTTGGCCCAGTCCAGCAGCGCGGTTGTCAGCGCGCCGGATTGCGAGATGAAGGCAGGCTTGCCAGGCCGCGCCGAGGTGTGGGCGAAACTGGCGTTCAGGCCGATGCCGGGCACCAGCAGGCCAACGCAGTTGGGGCCCAGGATGCGCAACAGATACGGCCGCGCCGCATCGAGCATGGTCTGACGCAGGCTGGGTTCGCCCAAAGCGGTCCTGGTCGTGGCCGAGAGTCCGGCAGTGAGTACCACGGCAGCGCGTGTGCCTTTGCAGCCGAGGGCGCCGATGAGCCCCGGCACCGTGGGCGCTGGCGTGCAGATCACGGCCAGGTCGGGCGGCAGCGGCAGGCTTGCTACGTCGGCGAAGGCCGGCCGGCCCGCGACGCTGGTGTGCTTCGGATTGACCGGCCAGATTGGCCCGGCAATGCCATCTTCGAGCAGGTTGCGCATCAGCGTCCCGCCCAGGCTCTGCGGTCGGACGCGCCGATCACGGCCACCGAGCCGGGTTGAAGAGGTGTTCGAGGTTGCGTATGCTCATGCGGCTGCTCCACTGGTCCAACGTCTGCGTGTCATGTCATCGGCTCTGCGCCCGGTCGTGGCCGCTGCGGGTGGCCTTCATCGCCGTGCCCCAACCACGAGGCGCGCCGCCAGCTTGCGCGCTTCCTCGAGCAGCAGCACCGTCGAGGCCACGGCCGCGGCCAGCAGCCAGTCGGCCCCGCTGAGATCGGTCGTGTCGAAAATCGCCTGGGCCGGCGGCCAGTGCACCACGATCACCTGCAACGCGAGCACCGCCACCAGCGCCAGCCACAGCATGCGGTTGGCGAAGAAGTGGCGGTCGAAGGCCGAGCCGGTCTCGGCGCGGGCGTTGAAGACGTTGAAGAACTGGAACAGCACGAAGGTCGTGAAGGCCAGCGTCGGC